>CALUZE010000059.1 GCA_944325235.1 uncultured Elusimicrobiales bacterium
GGGCGCAAGAACCGGGGGATTTTAATGCCATTTTTAAAAAAGCTTTGGAAGCCGGTTATAACGCCGTGAAGTAACAGAGCTGGAAGCGTGAATTTATCCCCCGGGGCGCAAGAACCCGGGGGATTTTTATACACACCAAAAGGCCCATAGCCAACCTGGGACTTTTTACCCTTGTTATTAGCCCCCCAAAGAGTTACTTTATAAGTAACACCACTTTAGGAGAACAAAATGCGAAAACTGTCTGTTTGGTTTCTTTTGTTTTGTCTTATTTATCCGGTAAGCAACGCAGCCGCACAAGGGCGCGGCTCCTCTGCGCTCAAGGCGCTTCGCGCGGGGCTTACGTCTAATGCCGGCAAAGTTTCCCGCGTGGCCGCACGGGACTTTTTTGCACACCGTGTTCCGCTTTCGGAAACGCAGTTTAAAACGGCCGAAGTCATCCGCAAAAATTTGCAGGCTCACGGGGCCATGGAAAGCTTGCGTACGGCGGAACAATATCGTGCGAGCTTAAATAAATTTTTAGCTATTAAAAAGAACCTGGATACTTTTATGCTCTACCAAAAGTTGGAGCCGCAGCTGCTCAGCCAGGCCGAAATTAACACCCGCTTGGCCGATGCCAATCAGGCGTTGGAAGCCTTGGGCGAAATGGAACGCATTGTGGGCGCACGGGACCCGGGCGTTCATTCGGGCAAACTGTATATGGAACAAGTCATGGTGGCGTTAAAACCCACGTATGCAGGCTATTTTGCCAAGAAAAAGAAGAAAGAGGAAGCCCTGCCTGAAAAATTCCGGGAATCGGATTCCTTTAATCTGGACCATTTTTTATTAAAGGACCCGAACGGCCGCTCGTTGACGATGAAAAACACGATGCCCGGTTCGGAAGGGTATGCCAACGCGCAAAAAATGGCCGCCGAATTACCTTCCATGACAATTGCCGTTTTGAACGATGACCCGGAAATTTTGGAATGGGCCCGCCGCTGGGGCGCGCAAGGGTTCTTCGGGCGCGGCAGCCGCGTGGCGGTGTTTAAATCGCTGACCGATTTGATGGAAAAGGTAAAAGACGTCAAGTACGATGTAATTTTGATGGATTACGTGTTGGAAGACGGCATCAGCATCTTTATGATTGACCACATCCGTATGGCGGGGGACAAAGCTACCGTAATTATGGTAAACAGCGCGCTGATGGATGACGAAGTACCGGCGAAAGAGTTGTTTGAACACGGCGCCGACGGGTTCGTGTCTTCGGTGGGGTTCCGCGCGGATAACGGCGGCGCCCGCATCGCTAATGCGTTGTATAACTATATGCAGCAGCACGGCCGCGACGCGCTTACGCCGCATGCCAAAAAATAAGCGGACGCTCCCAATCATTTGAAAAGGGAAGGCTTTTAAGCCTTCCCTTTTTTAATGACCAGCAAACGTTATTTTTCATTTGGTTGCGGGGCGCGGCGTTCCAGCTGGGCGGCCAGCCAGATAAACACCAGCCCCGGCACCGCTGCGGCCGTGCACAATAATACGGCCGCTTTCAGCCCCCACAGGTCCGACGCGTGCCCCACTAGCATCGGGGAAATCGCGTCCCCCAAGGCGTGGATGAGAAAAATGTTTACGGCAAAGGCCATCGTGTGTACGTTGGCACGGGTGGAAGAAACCAAAGCCGCCGCAATGGGCCCGGTGGGCAAAAACAAACAGACAATCGCCACACCAAAGCACGCCAGCACCAGCGGCACACTGGCCGCCTGCACGCCCCAAAACGCCGGGAGCAACACCCCCGCCAGCCCCAAGCCAATCACCCAAAAATAGGCCTTTTGCGAATAGTTCAGTAGTTTGTCGGCCCCCTTTCCGCCCAAATACGTGCCCGCCGCCCCGCAGACCACCACCAACACCCCAAACAAGGTGCCCGCTTGCGCCACGTCTAACCCCAAATAGCGGTGCAGATAGGTGGGCATCCAGGCCGACAGACCGCCGGTGATAAACGTCAGCATGGCGTGGGCCAGACAGATAAATAAAAACGGTTTGTTTTTCAGTAACGCGGCGTAATCGGCCCAGCCGGGTTTTTCGGCCGGCCGTTGCTGCATGTGGCGTGCGTCCTGCAGCTGTGTAAAGGCCAACGCGCCCAACACCAGCCCCGGCACGCCCGCCAGCAAAAAGGCCGCCCGCCAACCCCAATGCAGGCCGATGAGCCCGCCCCACAAATAGCCCAGGGCGCTCCCGGCCGGAAGTGCCAGGCCGAAAATGGCCAAAATGGTGGCGCGTTTTTCTTTGGGGTAGTGTTCGGCCAGGAAAGGCTGTGCAATGGTGGTAAACCCGGCCTCGCCCACGCCGATAAAGCCGCGGGTGGTAAGCAGGGAAACATAGTTTTTGGCGGCCGCGCAGGCCAGGGTGGCCACACTCCAAATAAGCGCACTGGCGCCAATCCATTTGTGGCGGGGGGTGCGGTCGGCAAAGTAGCCCACCAGCGGAGCGTAGCACATATAGACCAGCATAAAGACCGAGGCCAACGCTCCCAGCTGCAAATCGGAAATCTGCAAGTCGGTTTTTAAAAGCGGGAAAACGGAATAGAGCACCTGCCTGTCTATGTAGTTAAACAGGTTGAGCAGAAAAAGAATCCAAAATAAATGTTTCGTTTTCATACCGGTTTGACCCGAGGCCTCTTTTATTTTAAAATAAAAACTGGCAGGCCCGCAAAAAAGAATTATACTGTTAAAAAAGGGCAAAGTTATATAATATATTCCCGGAGGAAATATGAAAAAGGGTTTTACATTAATTGAACTGTTGATTGTAATGGTGGTGGTGGCGGTGTTGGTAAGCGTGGCTTTGCCCAAGTATTATGCTTCTATGGAGCGCGGCCGCGCGGTGGAAGGCATTAACAACTTGCGCGCCATCAGCGATGCGGCCAACGCACAGTATATTTTAAACGGGAACAGCTATCCGAGCTTTTTATTTTCCGGCAACGCGCAAAATGTGGCCGATATCACCAAAAGCCAATATTTTGGGGCTCCGCAAATTACGGGTTCCGGCACTACCCTGCGGGTGACTTCCATCCGATTAGATGGAACCTATCACTTGCTGGCGTACAATGACGGGGGGGAACTCAAATATATCCAATGCGTCGGTGCGGCGGATACGTGCTTGAATATCGGGATGGAACTTTCCGGCGGAAAGTATGTGATGGATTTTACTAAATAATCCGTATCACCCGTTTGATTTATAAAAACCCGCTCTTTTAAAAGCGGGTTTTTTGTTGCTTAAATTATTTGCGGGTGCGGTTTTGGCGCAGGGCTTCAAACAACACAATGGCCGCCGAGGAAGATAAATTAAGCGAGCGTACCGGCCCGGGCATGGGAATCGTGAACAGGCGGTGTTTGTAACGTTCGTAAAAGTCCTTGGGCAGGCCGCACGATTCGGCGCCGAAAATCAGGTAAGCGTCTGGCGGGTAGGCGGCGTCCCAATACAGCGTTTTTCCTTTGGTGGACAAAAAGAACATATGGTCTTCGGCGGGGTGTTCGGCCTCCAGGAAGGCTTCCCACGTGTCGTAGCGGCGGTAATCCAGGTTGGGCCAATAATCCAGGCCGGAGCGGCGGATTTCTTTGGACGCGATTTTGAACCCCAGCTTGCCCACCAGGTGCAGCCGGGTGCCGGTGGCCACGCAGGAGCGGCCGATGTTGCCGGTGTTAAACGGAATTTCAGGGTTTACCAGTACAATATTTAGCATACCACTTGTTTCATACGGAAACCGGCCGGAAAATGGCTTGTCGGACAAGCTGCACTTTCCGGCCGGCTGTAAGCAAATAGGCGTTTTGAGTAACGCGGACCGTTATTCTTCCCAGCGGATGAACAACGGCGTAAGTACGTGCGGAATGTTGGTGTTGAACGGCAGAATGCGCAGGGCGTAGTCCTGGCGGCCGCTGTTCAGCGGCGACATGGACACTTCGTACAAATACGCATCCCCGTCTTTGCCGGTGCAGGTCATGTCAATGGCGTCTTCTTTCACGATGTCGCCCAGCGTACCGCGCTGGCCCAGGTAGAGCTCTACCTGGATGTCTTCCGGCGCCAGGTTGCCCAGCACCACACGGGCTTTAAATTGCACTTTGTCGCCCATCAAAATGGCCGTTGCGGGCTGCGGCGTGATGTCCGTCACGTTGACGCGGTACCAGTTTTCGGCAATTTTGCGCCGCCACGCGGCCACGGCTTCGGCCTTGTCGGGTTCGTTTAAGATAATCCCGTAGTTGTTGGCCGGCACGTAGAATCTTTCGTAATATTCTTTGACCATGCGGTTCGTGTTAAAGAACGGCGCAATGTGCTTGATGGATTCCTTCATCAAAGACACCCACGGCATAGAATAGTCCGCCCCGTTTTCTTTGGCGTAATAGGTGGGGGCGATGTCTTGTTCAATCAGGTTGTACAAGGCTTCGGATTCCACCGCGTCGCGTTCGGCGTCGGATTTGTAGTTTTCCGCCCCGCCGATGGACCAGCCGAAATCGCACGGGCCGACTTCATCCCACCAGCCGTCCAAAATAGACAGCGCCAACGCGCCGTTTAACGCGGCTTTCATCCCGCTGGTGCCGCTGGCTTCCATCGGGCGGATGGGGTTGTTGAGCCACACGTCCACCCCCTGCACCATATAGCGGGCGGTGTTCATATTGTAGTCTTCCACAAATACGATTTTGCCTTTAAAGCGCGGGTCGTTCTGCGTCAGGGTGACAATCATTTTGATAAATTCTTTCCCTGCCGTATCCGCCGGGTGCGCTTTACCGGCAAACACAAATTGCACCGGGCGCTGCGGGTTGTTGACGATTTTGTCCAAGCGGTTTAAATCTTTAAACAACAGCGTGGCGCGTTTGTACGTGGCAAAGCGGCGTGCAAAACCGATGGTCAATAAATCGGGGCGCAGCACTTTGCTGGCTTTTTTCACGCTCATCACGTCCAAGCCTTGGCGGGTCAGCTGGCGTTTCATGCGGTTGCGCACCAAGTCAATCAGTTTGTTTTTGCGGATGGTGTGCACGTTCCAAAGTTCGGCGTCCGGAATGTCCGGGATTTTCTCCCAGATTTTGGTGTCGGACGGGTCCACTTCGCCGCTTTGGTTGTTGTCAAACAGGTATTTGCGGTACAGTTCGTTGAGTTCGTGCGAAATCCACGACGCACTGTGAATGCCGTTGGTAATGCTGGTGATCGGCACTTCGCTCACCGGCAGGCCGGGCCAGAGGTTGTGCCACATTTCGCGGCTGACTTGCCCGTGCAGCTTGGCCACCCCGTTGCAGAAGGCCGCCAGGCGCAGCGCCACCACCGTCATGCAGTAGGTGGTGGATTCGGGCTTTTCTTTGCCCAAGGCCAAAAATTCATCCCAGGAAATACCCATTTCCCGCGCGTAAAAATCCATATATTTGCGCACGAGGGCGGGGTCAAAATGTTCGTTGCCGGCGATGACGGGCGTATGCGTGGTGAAAACGGACGTCGCCCATACGATTTCGCGCGCTTGGGCGAAGGAAAGGTTCTTTTCCTTCATAATGTCAATGATGCGCTGGAACAGCAGGAACGCGCTGTGCCCTTCGTTGATGTGGTACACCGTGGGGTGGATGCCCATCGCGTTTAAGGCTTTCACGCCGCCGATGCCCAATACCACTTCCTGGCGGATGCGGTTTTCGCGGTCGCCGCCGTAGAGCTTTTCGGTAATGGCGCGCTGGGCGGGGGTGTTTTCCTGCAGGTTGGTATCCAGCAAATAAAGCGAGGTGCGGCCCACCGGCACGCGCCAGATGCAGGCTTTTACGGTTTCGTTGCCCAGCGGAATGTCCACGGTGATTTCTTTGCCGTCTTTCATCACGCGTTCCACGGGCATATGGGCCCAGTCGTTATCGGGGTATTCTTCGTTCTGCCAGCCTTCGCGGTTGAGCACCTGCTGTACGTAGCCTTGCTTGTAGAACAGCCCCACACCGATAATCGGCATACCCAAGTCGCTGGCGGATTTCATATGGTCGCCCGCCAACATGCCCAAACCGCCGGAGTAAATGGGCAGCCCTTCGCCAATGCCGTATTCCATAGAGAAATACGCCGTCAGCAGGTTGCCGTTTTCGTGGCGGTGTTCGTGGTACCAGGTGTGCTGGTTGTTTTTGTAGTTGTAATAGGCTTCTTTAACTTTGTTTAAATTGTTGACGAAGTTTTCGTCCTTGCTCAGTTCTTCCAGCCGTTTTTGCGGCACGCAGCCTAAAAACCATTTCGGGTTGCGTTTGGCGGCCGTCCAGAGCTTGGCGTCCACTTGCACGAAAAGCAAAATGGCCTGCCAGTTCCACGTGAACCACATATCATTGGCCAACTCTTCCAAAAATTTGATGTTTTCGGGCAGGTTGGGCTGTACGTTAAACGAATGGATTTTCATAAATTCTCCCCTGTATTTTTTTGTATAAGAAATTATATAAAATTCCCGCTTTTCTTGCCTTGCCAAAAGGCATAAAAAAACCGGCGCTTTTCCGGGCGCCGGTTTTGGCAAAACGAGCGGTTTACAGTGCCACGTTTAAAATGATGAAGTACGCAATCATCACCGCGGCACCCAATCCCACGGCCGCTTTAGCCCATTCTTTGCTTTTAATGCCCAGTTTGGAGGCGCAAATAATATTGGGAATGTTGCCCGGAATGAGCATCCCGCCGGAGACAATCAAGCTCATCAGCAAAAACGTCAGCGTGCGGGTGCTGATAGTCGGCGTGACTTCAATGGCGGCCAGGGTGGCGTTGTCCAGCACGGCAGACAGCGTGTTAATCCAGTACAGCCAGCCGGCCGACAGGTGTGAAATGGTCTGCATGGCCAGCGGTTTTAACCCGTCGCCCAAAAACACCAACGCCATTACAAACAGGTACACTTTCGCCGCACGGATGACGATACTTTTGACGGAATGTTCGTCTTGAGATCCGGCTTCGGCCGGTTTGGGGCCGGGAGCCTTTTGGATGGTTTTTTCGCGGATGGCGCTGGCCAGGCCGGCCATAAATACAATGCCGCCCAATACAAACCAGCCCAGGTGGTCAATTAAAAAAAAGAAATCCGCGTTGTGCGGCTCGCCGGAGAGCTTGGAAAGCACCACCGTGCCGAGCGGTTCGCCGATAGACGTCAGCACCGCGCCCATACCGATGGAAAAACACGCATACACCACCAGCTTCACGCGGCCTTTGCGTTCCAGCGGCAGCATTACGGCCACTTCGGACAAAATAAGCGCTGCGATGATGGCCGTAATCAAGCTGGCCGTCAGCCCCAAAATAAACACAATCAAAAACAGCGTCCAGCGCAGGCCCATGGATTTAACGGCCTTTTGCGTGAGGTGTTGGATATTTTTGTTAAATTTGCGGAACAACAGCCCGGCAATCAGCACCGCCAGGGTGATTTTAATCGGGTCTTCCAGCGCGGTCAGCACCAGGTGCCCGCT
Source organism: uncultured Elusimicrobiales bacterium (assembly GCA_944325235.1). GTDB lineage: Bacteria > Elusimicrobiota > Elusimicrobia > Elusimicrobiales > Elusimicrobiaceae > Avelusimicrobium. The sequence goes on from CALUZE010000059.1 coordinate 7,401, forward strand.
CCATACCTTGGAAACGGTCACGGCAAAAACGCCGCAGAGAAACAAAAACGCTTCCAAATTTTCTTCCACTTTGTGCACCGTAAGCGGCAAAAACAGCACTACGGCGATTAACAACGCCAAGAGCGTTGTTTGTACGACGGAAAGTTCCATGGATTACCTCGCAAATAATAATAGAACGGCTTTCTTTTATTATATAAAATGCGGTGCACGGCCGCTTTTTACGGGGACGGAATAATATGATAAAATAAATATAGAAGTCCCGTTCGTCTAGTGGTCCAGGACGCCGCCCTCTCAAGGCGGAGATCACGAGTTCGAATCTCGTACGGGA
>CALUZE010000060.1 GCA_944325235.1 uncultured Elusimicrobiales bacterium
TTACGGCGCAAATCCGCAAAGAACAATGGTTCAGCATCCGCAAAACGGGTCTGTCCGGCCGCCTGGAATGGGTGAGCGAAAAGAAAGTGACGGACTTGCCCTCGCAAACGCTTAAAGTGGGCGAAAAGGGGGCCGTCCTGTCGTTTACCCCGCAGGAAACCGGCAGCTACTACGTTACGCTTACGTCGCAGGACGAAGCGGGCCGCAAAGTGCTGGGCGGGTTTGACGTGTTCGTCTACGGCGAAGGCCAAGCCTATTGGAAGAAAACGGACGACGATTTGCTCATTCTCACCGCGGACAAGAACGAATACAAACCGGGCAAAACGGCGCGGATTTCCGTGCAGTCCTCGTACGAACAGGCCCTGGCGCTGGTAACGGTGGAGCGCGAAGGCATTTTGGACGCGTGGGTGACCACCGTCAAAGGCGGGGCCGACTATGTGGAAGTGCCGGTGAAGCCTTCCTATCTGCCCAATGTGTACGTCAGCGTGACGCTGGTGCGCGGCCGCAGCGCCGACCCGGTGGACGACAAAGGCGTGGATTTGGGCAAACCCCAAGGCAAAGTGGGGTACGTGAATTTGAACGTGGTGCCCGATTCCAAAAAGATAGAACCGGTCATCAAACCCAACAAAACCAAATACAAACCCGGCGACGAAGTGACGCTTAAAATCACCGCCAAGGCCAACGCCAAAAACACCCCGGCCGAAGTCGTGGTGATGGTGGTGGACGAAGGCGTGCTGGCGTTAAGCGACTATAAAACGCCGGATTTGTTCAGCGAGTTTTACGGTTCGCGCCCCGTGTCCGTATTTACGATGGACAACCGCGTGTACGTGGTGGGGCAGCGCAACTTTGGCGAAAAAGGCGAAAACCGCGGCGGCGGCGGTTCGTCGGCCGCCAAGCTGGGCGGTGTGGACTTGCGCTCCAACTTTGTGTTTACGCCGTACTTTAACGCCGCCGTGACGACCGACAAAAAAGGCCGCGCGGAAGTGAAATTTAAACTGCCCGACAACCTGACCCAATTCCGCATTATGGCCGTAGCCATGACGGCGGACGAATTCGGCTCGGCCGAAACGTTTATCCAGGTTTCCAAACCGCTGATGGTCACCTCCAACCTGCCGCGCTTTGCGCGCAAAGGCGATACGTTCTCCTGCGGGGCGGTGGTGTACAATTACGAGGATAAAAAAGGCGATATGGAAGTAACCGCCCGGGCGGAAGGCGCCGTAAAACTGACCGGCCCGCAAACCCAAACGGTCAACGTGCCGCTGGGTGCGGCGCGGGAAGTGACGTGGGCGTGCGAAGCCGTGCAGGACGGATCTGCGCGTGTGGCGTTTAGCGTGGAAGGCAAAAAAGATTCCGACGGCGTGCAGACCGAGCTGACGGTGTCGCCGGTGGAAAAACAGCAAACGCTTGCGCTGTACGCGGCGACGGACGGCACGCAGGAAGAACTGCTGGATAAGCCCGGCAATTTAAATGCGTCGGCCGACAACCGCATCACGCTTTCGCTGGCGTCCACGGCGCTGCTTAATTTGAAAGGTTCCATGGTGTACCTGATGACGTATCCGTATGATTGTTTGGAACAGCAAATGTCCAAAATCGTGCCGGTGGTGGCGGGTGCGCAGTTGGTGGAAGATTTTAAACTGGGCGACAAAACCCTCCTCAAAAAACAGGTGCAGGACATCTTGGACAAAATGACCGATTACCAGGCCTCCGCCGGCGGGTTCGGCTACTGGAAAACTTCCCGCCCCGACCCGTACGTAACGGCCTACGCGCTGGAAGTGGCGCACCTGGCCAAACAGGCCGGCTATACGGTGCCGGAAAAAGCGCTGGAAAAAGCCGCCCAATGGCTGGAAGGCGCGTTCTCCGACAAGGTGCAAAAAGCCTACGCCTATACGTCGTTGGAAACGGACACCGCCCGCGCGTATGCGGTGTATGTCTTGTCGCTCTACGGCAAGAATATGCAAAGCGCGTTTAACAACTTGTACGGCAAATTGGGCTCTCTGCCGCTGCCGGCTTGCGCCTACCTGCTGAAAGCCGCCCAGGCGGGGGAAAACACGGCCCAAATCAAGGAAAAACTGGCGCAAAGCATTTTGAACCATATTGCCTACACGCCGACTTCCGCTTATTTTGATACGCCGTCCGGTATGCCCTGGCTGCATATGGACAACGTAAAAGGCACGGCCCTGGCGCTGGACGCTTTACTGTACGCCGATCAGCCGTTTGCGGACGGGTTCAAAACCGCCGCGTGGCTGCTGGGCCAGCTGAGCGCCGAAGGGCACTGGAGCAACACCAGCGTAAACGCCGCGGTGTTTATGGCGTTAAATACGTACTACCGCGCGGCCGAAAGCACGGAGCCGGATTTTGCGGCGTCCGCCAAGCTGGGGGCCAAAGAATTGCTGGCGGCCTCGTTTAAAGGCAGAACGGTGGATAATCCCTCCGCCTCTGTTCCGTTTGCCGACGTGTATGGCGACGGCGCCGAAGCGCGCCTGACGTTTGCCAAAGAAGGCGCCGGCACGCTGTACTACACGCTGGGCCAGGTGTACGAACCGCGCTCGTACGACAAACCGGTGGACGCCGGGTTCACGGTGTCGCGCGAAATCACGACGCTGGACGGCAAACCGGTGACGCAAATCGTGGCGGGCGAACGCTACAAAGTGACGCTGCACGTCAAAAACGCCGCGTCCCGCTACTTTGTGGTGGTGGAAGATTTCATCCCCGCCGGGTTTGAAATCATCAACACGTCCTTGGCCACCGAATCGCAGGAACAGGCGGCCCTGCTGAATACGGACGGTTACAGCGGCTTTGAACGCGACGAAAAATATGATGACCGCATCGCCGCGTTTGCCGACTATCTGCCCGCGGGCGAACATACGTATTCGTACTTGGTGTCGGCCTCGGTGGCGGGCACGTTCGCGTACCCGAGCCTGTGGGCCAGCCAGATGTACGAACCGGCAGTTTTTGGCCGCAACGCGACTGAAACGCTGGTTATTAAATAATGAAAAAACGCGTTTTTGCGCTAGTCGTTCTGCTGCTTCTTCCCTGCCTGCTGTTAGGCGGGGAAGAAGCATTTTTTTTGTCGCCTTCCAAACAGATTTACGACCGTTACGGCACCCCCATGCGGGGCTTCCTGTCCGAAAACAACACCTACTACCTGCCGGTGCCGCTGGGGGAAATTTCGCCCTGGCTGATTGCCGCCACCCTGGCGGCGGAGGACAAGCGGTTTTTCTCGCACCCGGGGGTGGACGTAAAAGCCGTTTTGCGTGCCGCGTGGCAGAACGTGTCCGGCGGGGAAATCGTGTCCGGCGCGTCCACCATTACGCAGCAGCTGGCCCGCGCCTTGGAACCGCGCCCGCGCACCCTGTGGGGCAAAGCCAAAGAGGCGTATAACGCCCTGACGCTGGAGCGGGAGATGACGAAGGAAGAAATTTTGGAGGAGTATTTTAACCTCTTGGAACTGGGCAATTTGACGCAGGGAGTGGAGGCCGCCAGCCGCTTCTATTTCAACGTGCCGGCGGCTGAATTGTCTTTATCGCAGGCGGCGTTTTTGGCGGGGCTTATCAAATCGCCCACGTATTACAACCCGCTCAAGCACTTTTCGCGCGCGCTCAAGCGGCGCGACTGGGTGCTAAAACGCATGCGGGAAAACGAATTTATTGACGAAGAAATGTACCGGTTGGCCTTGGCGGAAAAATTGGAACTCAAGTCCGCCTCCCGCCCGTTTGACGCGCCGCATTTTACGCGCCTGGTCTATCCGCTTATCCCCCAAGACGCGACGGACGTGTATTCCACCCTGGACCGCGATTTGCAGCTCTACGCCGAACAGCTGGTGAAAAATTACATTTCCCACTTGCAGGAAGAAAACGTCACCAATGCGGCCGTGGTGGTGGTGGACAATGCCACCGGCGGCGTGCTGGCCTACGTTGGCTCGGCCGATTTTTATAACGAAAAAACCAACGGCCAGGTGGACGGCGTCCGCGCCCTGCGTCAGCCGGGTTCGGCCTTAAAACCGTTTGTGTACGGCCTCGCGTTTGAAACGGGGCTGTTGACGCCCGCTTCGCTCTTGTCTGACGAAGATACCTTTTTTGAAGGCGGCTTCCGCCCCCGCAATTACGACGAAAATTACCACGGCTTTGTGTCCGTCCGTTCCGCGCTGGCGTGTTCGTACAACATTCCCGCCGTCAAAGCGGCCGAAAAAACCGGTGCCACCGATTTGCTGGCGTTGTTGCGCCGCGCGGGGCTGACGAGTTTGGAAAAACCGGCCGATTTTTACGGTCTGGGCCTGGCGCTGGGCAACGGCGAAGTGCGGCTGTTGGATTTGACCAACGCCTACGCCGCGCTCGCGCGGGGGGGAGTCTATAAGCCGCTTATCGTGGCGCAGGAACCCGTCATCCGTTTGCCGGGGCGCGAAACGCGGGTGTTCTCGGAGCAGACGGCGTACTTGGTGACGGACATCTTACAGGACAATAACGCCCGCGCGCCGGCCTTCGGGCTTAATTCGCCGCTTTCCGTGCCGTTTGCGCTGGCCGCCAAAACGGGCACGTCCAAGGATTACAAAGACAATTTTACCGTGGCCTATACCCCGCGTTGGACGATTGGCGTGTGGGTGGGCAATTTTGACGCCACGCCCATGCAGCGCATTTCCGGCGTGACGGGGGCCGGCCCCATTATGCATGATTTGGCCGTCTATTTGCAGCACAAATATCCTTCGCCCGCGTTTACCGCGCCCGAGGGCATTCGCCGCGCCTTGGTTTGCACGCAAAGCGGCTTGTTGGCGGGGGAACATTGTACGCACACCAAGGAAGAAGTGTTTAACCAACGCTACTTGCCGGCCGTGTGCGACGGCAAGCACACCCCGGCGCCGCAACAGCTTAAAATCGTTTCGCCCGCGGCGGGGGACGTGTACAAAATAGACCCGTCCGTGCCGCTTGCCTCCCAGGCCGTCAAATTTGCGGCCGTCTGCCCGCAGGAGACCTGCACGTGGCAGCTGGACGGCAAAAAGCGGCCCGGTACGTCCTGCCAGGACTGGTGGACGCTGTCACCCGGCAAGCACGAATTAAGCGTGTCCTGTGCGGGGCAGACGGACGAGATTCGTTTTGAAGTGCTGCCCTAGGGCTGTCCTTATAGATTATTCCGATAAAAAACCCGGTTTTTCATAAGGAAAAACCGGGTTCTGTTTGGTAAAACAGGGTTAAGCCGTCACCCGTTTGGGCGCGGGCCGCCTGCTGAAAAAGAAGTTCTGCCCGTGCTTGTGGAAAAAGTCCGAAATCATCTTGACGGCGATGGACGTGGAAATGGCATCGGCAAACACCGGCGCCAAAAATACGCCCGTAAGCCCCCAAAACAGCGGCAAAATAAGCACCAGCGGAATAACCAGCAGTACCTGGCGGGACAAGCTTAAAAACGCGGCTTTAAGCGGCTTGTTGATGGCCTGGAAGAAGCTGGTGGTCATAATCTGCAGCGGTACAATGGGCAGCAGAATGTTGAACAAGCGGATGACGCGGGCCGCCAAGTCCACCAAGGCGGTGTCGTTGGAGTTGAAGGCCGAGGCAATCGGGCGGGCGAACACTTCCAGCAAAATAAACCCGCACGTGGTGACCACAATGCCCCAGCGCATGGCCATTTTAAGCGTTTGAATGGCGGTGGAGTATTTGCGCGCGCCGTAGTTGTAGCCAATCAGCGGCTGGGCTCCCTGCGAAATGCCGATCAGCGGCATCAATACCAGCGTGTTGACGCTGACGGCAATCCCCACGGCGGAAATCGCCAGGTTGCCGCCGTACTTTAACAGCGAGTGGTTCAAAATCACGTTCAGCGTGCCCGAGGCCAGCTGGAACGCGAATTGCGAGAATCCGATGGCCATACTGTTTACGGCAATGTGCCATTTGAGGCGGAAATATTTCCAGTGCAAGCGGTAAAAACTGCGCCGACCCGTGAAGAACAGCATAATCCACGTAAACGAAATCACCTGCCCCGTCACCGTGGCGGCGGCGGCGCCTTTAATGCCCCAGTGAAAGACAAAAATGTAAATCGGCCCCAGGGCAATGTTGATAAACGCCCCGATAAACTGGGTGCCCATGGCGGTTTTGGGGTGGCCGGAGGAGCGGATAAAGTTGTTCATCCCCACGCCGATGGCAAACAAAAAGTACCCCGGCAACACTACTTGGGCGTAAGCGCGGGCGTAGGGCAGCACTTCGCTGTCGGCCCCCAAAAAGCCCAAAAACGGGTCCAAAAACAAATAGCTCAGCAGCGTAATCAGCCCCGACGTAAGCGCCAAAAGCACAAAGGCGTTGCCCAAAATCAGTTGGGCTTCTTCCTCTTTCTTTTCGCCCAGGCGGATGGAAAACAGCGCGTTGGAGCCTACGCCGATTAACGCGCTAAAACCCATATAGATCAGCCCCAGCGGGAACAAAATGGTAATGCCCGCCAGCCCGTTGGCGCCGACGTCCTGCCCCACGTAAATGCGGGAAATAATGTTGTAAATCGCGTTGACGAACATCCCCGCCACGGCGGGAGCGGAAAACTTGATGAGCAGTTGGGAAATCGTTTTTGCCTTGAACGGATTCTTTTCTGCAATAGATACGGCCGTTGCCATACAAATAACCTCTCGTTTGTAAAGTTGCCCGCAAAGAGCAACCTATATATTCTACAAAATACCCCGCCCCAACAGGGCAAATAAAAAATCCGCCGATCGGGCAAAAAAAATTCCCGGCGCAGGGAAAACTGCGCCGGGAAATATCGTCAGATACGGGTATTTTAATGCACTTTTTTAAGCGTCAAAACGCCGTCTTCAAAGAACCATTCTTCAATCAGTTCGCCCGTCTCGCTGAATTTTTTGGTCACTCCGTGCGGCTTGCCGTCTTTGTGGGGGGAGATTAAGGCGATGGTGCCGTTGGGGTGATAGATGATTTTATCGCCCACGATTTTGTCGTTCTTGTACGTGCATTCGGAGCGCAGGTCGCCGTCGGGCGTGTAGACTTTGCACACGCCGTTTAAGTAGCCTTTTTTGTATTCGGCCGTTTCCAGCACTTTGCCGTCCGGGTAGTATTTTACCTGTTTGCCGTCCTGGATGTCGTCCACGTACGAAAATTCTTTGTACAGCCGGCCCGTCGGGTGGAACACGCGCGCTTTGCCCTGGAGCATACCGTTTTCGTAGTATTTTTCAATGTTTACTTTGCCGTTGTCAAAGTAAATTTTGCACACGCCGTTGCGCAGGCCGTTTTTAAATTCGCATTCAAAATATACTTTGCCGTTTTCAAAAAATTCTTTCACGGTGCCGTCCGGCATGGTGCCGGAGTGTTTTTCAATATCCAGGTTTTTATCAAGCGTTTCGGAATAGACTTCTTTGCCGTCAATATAATACGTGCGCACAAACCCGACGTGAAGGGGGTCGTTTAAACTGGTGGTTTTTCTGACGATGTCTGCCATACGTTATTTCTCCTCCGGCATTCCCTGTGCCGCGGCAAAGCCCGAAGCCCAGGCAAAATGCAAATTAAATCCGCCGCTTTTGCCGTCCACGTCCAACAGTTCTCCCGTCAGATACAGGCCCGGGCATTTAAGCGACTCAAATGTATTATAGTTTATTTCTTGCGTATTTACACCCCCCGTGGCGGCCATGGCCTCGTTCCAGGGGCGCACACCCGTGGCCGTAAGCGGCCAGGCGCACGGCGTTTGCACCAGGCGCTGGCGCGTGTTGGGGGTTTGGTCTTGCATGGGGAT
>CALUZE010000061.1 GCA_944325235.1 uncultured Elusimicrobiales bacterium
TCAGCATTGCGTCTTCAGGTTCCGGCGATTTGGGCGCATCAAACGAAGCAAACACTTCTTGCGCCGAAGGCTTCTTGCCCGAAACTCCGCCCATAATTTCCGCCGGAAGCGGGCGGCGCGCGTTAAACACGCTGGCTTTTTCGGCGCTAAATCCGGTAGCGATGACCGTTACCTTAAACATGCCGTTTAAGGAAGAATCATACGAATAACCGAACATGATAATGGAATCGTTGCTGGCATATTGACGAATTAAATTCATCACTTCGCCTTGTTCCAAAAGCGTCAGGTTTTCCTCCGCGGAAAAGTGCACAATAAAACCTTTTGCCCCGCGGATATCGGCGTTTTCCAACAGCGGCGAAGAAATGGCTTTTTTTACCGCCTGCAAGTGGCGCCCGGGGCCGCTGGCCTCACCAATGCCGATAAGCGACTTGTGCGAATGGCACATCACTTTGCGCACATCGTTAAAATCGATATTCACTTCCCCCGGCTGCGTGATTACTTCGGAGATGCCTTTCACCGCCTGGAGCAGCACTTCATCTACCATTTTGAATGCGTCGCGGGAAGAAGTTTCCGGGTCAATGTTGGCAAAAAGTTTTTCGTTCGGCACGATAATCATGGAATCCACATACTTCTGCATTTCCTTGATTCCTTCGTCGGCCTGCTTTTCGCGCACATACCCTTCAAAATTAAACGGGCGGGTGACTACTCCCACCACCAGCAAATCGTCGCCATAAATTTCTTTGGCCAATTTTGCCAAATACGGCGCCACACCCGTACCGGTGCCGCCGCCCATACCGGCCGTAATGAACAGCAAATCGCACTGACCGATAATGAGTTTTAGTTTTTCCTTGGATTCCTCGGCCGCTTTTTTCCCTTTTTCGGGGTCTCCGCCGACGCCAAGCCCTTTGGTGATTTTTTCGCCCACCTGCACCAAATACGGCGCACGGTTGCGGCGCAAATCCTGCGCATCAGTGTTGACGGCAATAAAATCCACGTCCTTCAGGCCGGAATTCACCATGTGGTTAATGGCGTTTCCGCCGCCGCCGCCCACGCCGATCACTTTGATTTTGGCCTTTTTGCTTTCAAACAAATCGGCCGGCATAAATAAATCTTTCATACTTGCTCCAAATCAGCCGCCGAAAATATCCACGCCTTTGAACAAACGGCCCAATTTGCCGAAGAACGAACCGCTCTTTTCGTAAGAGCCGCCGGAATAATCATCGTAGCCGGAATTGTCCGAAGCGTAGATGGCAAGCGCCATGGCGGTGCTGTACTGGGGGTCAAAAAATTCGTCGTCGCTGGTAATCAGGTCGCGCTGGACCACGCCGCGGCGTACCTCTTTGAGGCCCAAAATGTTTACGCAGTGGTCCGTAATGCCGGGCATCAAAGAACCGCCGCCCGTCACCACGCCCACCACCGGGAAATTTTTATAGCCGGAGGTTTCCACACACCGGCCCACTTGTTCAATCAGCTCTTCCACACGCGGCTGGATAATGTCCAGCACGTAGCTTTTCTTGATATTATGCGTGCTGCGTCCGTCCAGCGAGGGCACGGGGATTTCGCCTTCTTCGTCCAAAAACGTGGGGAAAGATACGCCGTATTTTTCTTTAATTTCTTTGGCGTTTTGGCGGCTGGTGTGCAGCAGGCGCGAAATGTCGCTCGTAATCAAATCGCACCCGTAGGGAATATCGCGCGAAAACTTCAAAATACCGTCAATGTAAATACCGACGGACATGGTTTCCCCGCCCAAATCCAAAATCATGGCGCCGATTTCTTTTTCTTCCTGCGTCAGCACCGTATCGGCCAGCGGAACCAGGCCGTAAAAAGTGCCGTCAATTTTATAACCGGGGCGCTGAATGGCTTTGGCCAAGTTGTTCAAATGGGTAGAAGAACCCGTGGTAATATGCACGTCCACTTCCAACAAAGAGCCTTCCATTCCTTCCGGGTTGGTAATGCCTTTTTGTTTGTCTATGGCGTAACCTTGGGTAATAACGTTGACGATTTCGTTGTCGTTTTTAATAGGCATGGCCTTGGCGTTTTCAATAGCCAGGGCCATATCGGACTGGGTGATTTCTTTGTCCAGACGGGAAATGTTATACGTGCCGTGGTTGGAAAAAGATTCCAAATGCGCCCCGCGCACGCCCACAAACAAACTGCCTATTTCCTGATTGCATTCGCGTTCAATACTGCCTAAAACATGAGTCACTGCGGCGGAAGTTTCGCGAATGTCGGACACCATTCCCCCCCGCAGCCCTTTGCACGGGACGCTGCGCCCCGCCACTACTTTTAAGGTATTTGTTTCAAAATCATGCGCCGCGGCAATACACGTCATCTTGCCGCTGCCGATATCCAATCCGGCAATGATATTCGTTTTAGCCATAAAATCCACCTACAAAAAATATATCTATATTATAAAACTTAATGGGACGTCTGTGTTAAAAAAACTTTCCCGTATTTGAAAAACTGGAAGTCCAGCTTTTGCAGCTGTCCGTACCGTTCGCGCGAGAAGGCCAAAATGCGGGCCGCCACCAAGGCTTTTTTCTTTAACTGTTCAGCCTGGCCAAAGTCAATGATGCAGCCGTCCGGCATGTGCATTTTAACGGTGTTTTTTTCCAAATCCATTTGCAGAAAAGCAAAATCCAGCTCTTTATTCAGCTTCAGCGTGCTTTGCACCAAATCAATAAATTCGGGGCTGAGCTTTTGCGGAACGGAACCGGAAAGCTCCACAAACGGAACGGGAGAAAGTAAATCGGGGTGCGGGTCGGGATAGACGGTGCTGTCTTCGTCAATATAGCGGACGGAATCGTCCGGCAAGACGAATTTGGCAATCGGCGTGCGGTGTGCGGCGGAAACGGTGAGTTTGCCGCTTAACAGCCCGCGCTTGACGGCCACGTCTTTTAGCATGGGATAGCGTTTTACCACCGTATCGCGCAAAGCGGCCGCGTCTTTGACGGAAAAAGCCTTCCCTTCATACGGCTCTGCCAGAGCGGCAATTTCTTTGCCGAGCTGACCCGTAACACCGGAAACTTGGATTGTTTTGGCGTGCCAGTCGGTTATTTGGGAGTTTACCAGCAGCCGGTACCCTTTGGACAAGGCCAGCCAGCCGCCGCAACCGACGACGCCTACTAAGACAAGCAACAAAAAAAGCTTAAAAAAAAAGGATGACCCTTTCCGGCGGACCACGCGTTTCTTTCTTCCTAAAGACGCCGCTGAAGGCCGGTAATAGTCATACTTTTTCATACATGCAACCAACAAATTAAAATGGGCGGAAAGGGAGTTGAACCCTTAAGGACTTTCGTCCATACGGTCCTGAGCCGTACGCGTCTGCCAATTCCGCCACCCGCCCAAGTAAGTATATTTTAGAATATTGCGAAGAAAAAATCCAGTCTTTTTAAAAATTTGTTTTTTGTATAGGGGAACTGCCCCGTTGCGCGCGCTTAAAAAACGTTAAAAACGGATATTATTTTTAAAACTTTTTTCCATTTCGCGGTTCAAATCGCGCTTTTTTAAGGCTTCGCGCTTATCAAACAAATGTTTGCCTTTGGCCACGCCCAGCTTCAGCTTGGCCCACCCGTTTTTAAAGTACACTTCCACCGGGATGAGCGAATAGCCTTTTATTTCCGCCTTGGCGCCCAGTTTGCGGATTTCTTTTTTGTTCAAAAGCAGCCGCCGCGGGCGCGTGGGGTCCGGCTCCGTAGAGGAGTTGAATTTATAGGGTTTTACGTGCATATTGTACACGCGGGCCTGTCCGTTTTCCACCCGCACAAAGCTGCCCTCCAGGCTGAGCTCTTTTTGGCGGATGGATTTTACTTCCGCGCCCAAGAGTTCCAGGCCGGCTTCGTACGTGTCTTCAATAAAATAATCGTGGTAGGCCTTGCGGTTGGAGCAGACCACCAAAACGGATTCTTTCTTCGGCATAGATATATGATAGCAAATTGTGCGCCGGGGCGGCGGCCGCACGCGGGCCCCAAAAGTGCTATGATATAGATATGATTATTGATGACGAAAAACTGCAACGAACTTTGGAAAAAGCCAAGTCCCACTCGGACTCCGAAGTGACGGAAATTTTGAAAAAAGCCCGTGAGCTAAAAGGCATCTCGCTGGAAGAAGCGGCCGTGCTGTTGAACCTTACCGATAAAAAACTGTTAAACGACCTTTTTAATACGGCCAAATACGTCAAGGAAGCCATTTACGGCAACCGCATTGTGCTGTTTGCGCCGTTGTACATTTCCAACATTTGCACCAACGAATGTATCTACTGTGCGTTCCGCCGCTCCAACACGGCCTTAAAACGCCACGCCAGCACGCAGGACGAAATCCGCCAGGAAGTAACCGCGCTGTTACAGCAGGGCCACAAACGCATTTTGATGGTGGCCGGCGAAGCCTACCCCGGCGGCGGCTTGCAATACGTGTACGACAGCATCAAAACCACTTACGATACCCGCTGGAACGGGCAGAACATCCGCCGCGTGAACGTCAACATCGCTCCGCTGACGGAACCCGAATTTGAAGAACTGAAAAAATGCCACATCGGCACCTATCAGCTGTTCCAGGAAACGTATCACAAGGAAACCTATGCCAAGCTGCACCTGGCGGGCGCCAAGAAAGACTACCAGTTCCGCCTGGACGCCATGGACCGCGCCCTGCAGGCCGGCATTAACGACGTGGGCATCGGGCCGCTGTTGGGCCTGTACGACCACAAGTACGAAATTCTGGCCACGCTGGAACATTCCTGGTACCTGGACAAAACCTACGGCGTGGGCCCGCACACCATTTCCATTCCGCGCATTGAACCGGCCGAAGGGTCCGACTTCAGCCAGCACCCCAACGACGTACTGACGGATGACGACTTTAAAAAGTGCATCGCCGTACTGCGCCTGGCCGTGCCGTACACGGGCATTATTTTAAGCACGCGCGAATCGCCCGCCATGCGCAACGCCTGCCTGGAGCTGGGCGTATCGCAAATTTCGGCCGCGTCCCGCGTGAACCCGGGCGGCTACTCCTACGACAAGCAGAACGGCAGCCAGTTTACCTTAACGGATGACCGCTCCCTGGCCGAAGTGATAGACGCCGTGGTGGATGCCAAGCATATGCCGTCCTTCTGCACCGGCTGCTACCGCTTGGGCCGCGTAGGCAAGGATTTTATGGATATGGCCAAACCGGGCCTGATTAAAACCCACTGCCTGCCCAACGCCATGTTTACGTTTGCCGAATACCTGGAAGACTTTGCCCCCGCGCCCTTAAAGGCCAAGGGCTATGCGCTGATTGAAAGCACCGCCAAAGAAGCCTTCCCGCAGGATTCGCCTATCCACAAAATGATAGAAAACAACCTCAAAGCCATTAAAGAAGGCAAACGGGACCTGTACTTTTAAGCAAACGCTTTTGCTTATGCCCGGCGCATGTAAAATGCGCCGGGTTTTTTGTGCCTTCATTTCCAGCCCGCCGCACCCTTCCGGAACAACCTCTCTGCGCGCACCCGCCCACGCCCAACCTTTTGAAAAAGCACCCCAGCCTTCCGTGCCCGCCCGCACACCCGTTCTGGCAGCAGGCCCGTTTCGGCACGGGAGCGGGTCCGTTTTTCGCACGCGGCCCAGGCATAAAAAAACCCCGCCCGAAGGCGGGGTTTTATCTGTGTTAAAACAGATTAGAACTTCACGTTGACACCGGCTTGATAGACGGTGGCATCCTGCTGGCCGTTGTGATCAGCTTTCATGTCCGTCCCCAGTTTGGCATAGCCGATACCGGCGAACAAGCCAACGTTTTCGTTGTGCTGGTAGGTGGCGGTCAAGTCCGCTTCCCACGTGGCCGCGTCTTTGCCGGATCTTTCCTGGAAGGCAAAGCCGTCCAAGGCAAACGTCCATTTGTCCCAGTTGTAGTCCAAGCCGACGTTGAAAATGCGTTTGCCATTCAAAGCGTTATACAACGCATCGCCACCAAAATAGGTTTTGCCGTACACTAAACCCGGGGCATAAGCACCGTATTCAGACACAACACCTTTTTGGTAGATAAAGGCGGCTCTGGGCGTAAAAGCGTCCATATGCAAGGCGCCTTCCGCTCTGACCAAGTACGGCGTATCGCTGCTTTCTTTAATCAAGCGGCTGCCGTTGTGGCCGCGGGCATATTCCACGCTCAAGGCACCGGCTTGCGGCATCATGGACAATTTAGCCCCGTAGAAACCCTGGTATTCATCCTGCCAGTCATTGTTTCTGTAGGTATAGCCATACACTTGGGCTTTGACCATATCCGTCAGGTTCATGCGGAAATCAATACCGTAGAAGTCTGCGTCACGTACAGCTTCCGCTTCCATCAAGTTTTGGGTTTTACCGGCAATCAAGGTCAAGGCCTTTACATCGTCGGCATAGGTCAGTTTGGCCGCATCCAGCGAGGTGACCGGGCTGGACAACGCAGCCATATACCCATGGCGCGGGCCAAAATACAATAAGGCGCTGTCTTCATCGCCGTAGAATTGGCGGCCGAGGGTGATTTCAAAGCGGTCCATTAAATTGGACAAAACCATATTGGCTTCCGCCAAATAGATTTCATCTTGATAGGTGTTCAGGCTTCTGCCTTCATCAGCCCCGTCCCAAGGCGTATTGTACACGAATTGGACATTCGCTCTTACGTCTTCGGTCAGTTCGGCAGACAAGCCGGCCATCACGCGGGAAGCCGCGCCGTTGGCATCGCTCTTTTGCGCATTGTTGTTGGCGCCAATTACTTCAATTTCGCCAATGGCGTCTACATTATCTACGATAGCGGCGCTGGTAGGCCAAGCCATCGTAAGGACTAAAAATAAGCCCAGTAGTTTCTTCATTTAGTTGCATCCTCCTGTGTAATTTTAAACTACCCTACCCTCCCATTGAACCTTATTCCCGCGCGTTTGGCAAGCCAAAAACAAACTGGGCCTTGACAGGCGTTTTTAGAACTGGTATGCTATCTCTCCTGTTAATTAAACCATTTTTTAAAAATAGGGAAAAATGCTTTTTTACCGTCTGAGAATGAATTTTTGTTTCTCCTAACTTAAAAAGCATTTTTTGCCCGATTAAACAAAAAATCCCGCGTGTAACACGCGGGATTTTTGGATTAGTTTGGCTGTTAAGCCCAGAGCGAAAGTTTGGTCACTTTGTCCGATCTTCTCACTTTCGGTTCGCCCACCAGCTCCTGGATATACGCTTCGCACACGTATATTTTGGTGCCCGGGAACAAGTGTCCGCCAATGGCTTGGTTGTCTTTGCCGGCCATCACCACGTGGGCGTGGACCTGCGGGCGGTTGTCCTGGATGCTGATGTTGCCGCACAGGCTGATGAGTTCCATCTCCTGGTTGATGACGGTTTTGTTGTATTTCTTTTTGCCTTGGTCGTAGCAGCCAATGGTGGCGTTAGATACTGAACCCACGACGTTTACAATACCGCATTTTACTTGGTTGTCGTGGCAAAAATCAGCGAGCGACTCCAACAAATCCTTGCCTTTAGGAAGCCTGAAAAGATATGTCCGTCCGGTCAAGTAAGGTTTTTCTTCTGCCATTTTATTCTCCTATCGGGC
>CALUZE010000062.1 GCA_944325235.1 uncultured Elusimicrobiales bacterium
GCCGGAAGCGTTGTTTGACGCGGGGACGGCGGTGTCCGGTTCCGGCCCGGCGTTTGTGTATTATTTTATTGACGCGCTGGCCAAAGCAGGCCGCGCGCAGGGCCTGTCGGACGAACAATCCCTCACCCTGGCGTTGCAGACGGTGGTAGGCGCGGCCAAAATGGTGGAACACGAACATATTTCGCCCGCGGAGCTGGCGCAAAAAGTCGCCACGCACGGCGGCTGCACGGCGGCCGGGTTGGACGTATTAAAAACCACGGGGATGGACGAAGCCCTGACCAAAACCATTGGCGCGACCGTAGCCAAAGCACAGGAGTTTGGTAAAAAATAAGTTTCGGCCGTATCAAACAAAAAACGGGACAGAAATTTTTCTGTCCCGTTTTTTAGTGGCATGTATTACGCTATTTCCAAAAGTAAAAGCCGATAATCGCGAGGCCTAAGAGCAGGCGGTAGTACACAAAAATGTCAAAGCTGTGCGTTTTGATGTATTTCATCAGCCAGCCGATTACCACCAGCGCCCCCGCAAACGCGCTTACAAACCCCCGCAACAAAGGCGCATTAAAATCCGCCGGGGATAAATTCCCTATCTCCAGCACCGCCGCCCCGGCAATAATGGGGGTGGATAATAAAAACGAATACCGTGCGCTCGTACTGCGCGAAAGGCCCAACAGCAAGGCCGCCGTAATGGTAATGCCGCTGCGGGATACGCCCGGCATAATGGCCAGGGCCTGCGCACAGCCAATCAGCATCAGCGTTTTAAAGGTAATTTCTTGACCTTCGTTTTTGCCGCCTTTGCGGTCCGCCCACCACAGCAGGCACGCAAACACCATCAGGCATACGGCAATCATCAGCGGGTTGCGGAAGGTGTTTTCCGCCCAGTCGTTTAGCAACAGCCCCGCCACGCCCGCCGGCACGGTGGCCGCGGCCAAGTACCACAAGGTGCGCCCTTCTTTGGAGGTGGGTTTGGTGAGCCCGTCTTTAATCAAGTGGAACCAATCTTTGGCAAAGTACAACAGCACCGCCAGCAGTGTGGCGGCGTGCAGCATTACGTCAAACGCGAGCCCCTGGTATTCCATCCCGCGGAAGTACGGCAAAAGCACCAAATGGGCCGAGCTGGAAATCGGCAAAAATTCGCCCAAGGCTTGCAACAATCCTAATAAAACAGCGTCAAAAATCGTCATCGGTTATTCTCCAAAAGAAAGGATTTTCGGTTTGTTTTTATTTTGCATATCTATCACGGCAAACGAACCCGGCGCAAAATGGTACACTTGCCCGGTCAAGAGTGCCGTTACGTACGAAATATTGGGGTTGTGCCCCACGGCGAGCACGGTGTCGTACGAATCCGGTTGTTCGGTAAAAAAATCCCGCACGGCGTGTTCGTCATACATCCCGTTTAAAATCGTTTCCACCGATACGGGCGCGTGCAGGGTGCGGGCCAAAATGTCGGCCGTTTGCCGCGCGCGCAAAAGGGGGCTTGCAAAAATTACCTGCGGGCAAACGTGTTGCGCGGCCAGGCGGTCCGCCGTTTGGGCGGCTTTTTGCAAACCCTCGTCCGAAAGCGGGCGTGCTTCGTCGGTCTGTACGCCGGCTTCGTAGGCGGACAGGGCGTTGGCGTGGCGGACTAAAATAAGTGTTTTCATCGTTTGGTTTCTGTGTGCAAAAATGCAATAATAATAAGTACTCTTATTCTACTATTTTATGAAACTCTTTTACGCCCATTACCCCTCGCTGGAAGACGCCTTCGTGCAGTATGTGCACGGGCAGCGCCCCGCTGCCCTGGCGCGGTGGCTGGTGGTGTGTTCGTCTACCTTAATTGCGCAACAACTAAAAGAGCGCCTGGCGCGCGAATGGGGCGCGGCGGCCAATATCTATTTCATCACGGCGGGCGCGTTGGTGGGCGAGCTGGACCGCGAGGCGCCCGGCGAAACGAAGCCTCTTTTCCCGCAGGATAACCTGCGCGATTTTTTAATTAAAAATTTACTTGCCGAGCCCGGCCTGAACCGCTATCCGGCGTCACGCGGGTTTGTGCAGGCGGTCAAAAGTTCGTTGCGGGACTTGTCCGACGCCTTGGCCGACCCCGATGTGCTGGATGAACACCTGCGCACCGCGTCCGACGCGGTGCTGGAGCTGGACGGCGAGCGTTTGGCGTGGTTCAACCGTTTGTACCGGCGGTACCTGGAGGCGGAAGCAGCCGTGCCCGGCTTTCGCCCGTATCAGGCGGCGTTTGAGCGGGCGTTAAAACAGGTGGAACAATCCGCGTTTCTGCACGGGTTTGAACAAATCGTTTTTTACGGATTTTACGATATGACCGGCCGCCAGCTGGACTTGTTCCGCGCCGTGCGCGGGGCGTACCCGGTGGCGGTGTTTGCCCCCTATCAAAAGCACCCGGCCTACCAGTTTGCCCAGAAATTTTTTGAAACCAACTGGCTCGGCTTTGCCAAAGGCGAAAATGCCGAAGTGGCTCGCCCCGGTGCCTTGGGCCCGGTGGAAGCGTGTTTGTTCTCGCCCGAAAAAAGCGCCCCGGCACCGCAAAGTGTGCAAGTCGTCAGCGCGGCGGACGCGCGCGGCGAAGTGTTTTTTACCGCCAAAGAAATTTTGCGCCTGGTGGAAAAAGAGGGCTATTCGTTTGCGGACATCGCCGTCATCGCGCGCACCGTTGCCCCGTATCAGGACGACGTCCGCCGCGCATTCAAGGCCAACTGCATCCCGCTGGACGCGGCGTTTTCGTATCCGCTGGAACGGTTTTCTTTGGGGGCGTTTTGCCTGCGGCTGTTCTCGCTGGCGGCCAACGGCTTTGACCGCGAAACGGTGCTGGCGGTGTTGGCGTCGCCGTATTTTAACAACGCCCGCAAATACGCGTGGCGGACGTTGGCCGGGCAGTCGCTGGTCAGCCGGGATTTTTCCCAATGGTGCGATTTGCTGCCGCAAGCCAAAAATTACGACCCGGATTTGCTGGCCTGGCTGGAAAACGCCAAAGCACGGCTGGACGCGTTGGACCATGTGGCTTCATGGCAGGAAGGCGCCGCGCAAGCGTTGGAATTTTTGCGGCAGAACACGGACGAAACAGCCTTCGCCGGCAAAGACGCCGAAATTTTCCGCGCCGTGTGCGATAAAATAAACAGTCTGGGCGCCTATGCCGCCATCCGCGCGCGCGTAGAACCCGGCGAATGGGTGCGCGAACTGACGGACGCACTTTCTTTCCTTTCCTTTAACGAGGCCGAAGCCGTGCAGGGCGGCGTGACGTTTACGGACGCTTCCCGCGCGCGCGGCCTGCAATTTAAAGCGGTGTTTCTGCTGGGGTTAAACGATAAATCGTTCCCGCTTATCACGCCGGAAGATCCCGTTTTGCGCGATTCCTACCGCTACGTCCTGCGCGACGTACTGGGGTATTGGATTAACCAAAGTTTGGACCGCAGCGCCGAAGAGCGGCTGTTCTTTTTTGCGGCGGCCACGGCGGCGCAGGAAAAATTGTACGCGTTGTACGCCCGCACGGGGGCAGACGGAAAGGCGGCGGTGCCGTCCGTATTTTTAACGGAACTGGCCCGGGCGGGGGAACTGAATTTGCAGGCGCCCGACGCACCGCGCGTCAGCGGGCGGCTGTCCGAGCGGCTGTCGTCGGTGGATAACGCCTTTTTAACGCCCAAAGAAATTTCTTTTGCTTTTGTGCTCCACCCGGATACGGCCCTGGCCAATTATACGCAGGCCGGGCTTGTTACGCCGCAAGTTGAGGCGTCGCTCGCGGCGGCGCAGCAGCTTGCAGCCGGCGGCGCGTTAAACGGGTTTGACGGGC
This sequence comes from uncultured Elusimicrobiales bacterium, assembly GCA_944325235.1. Lineage (GTDB taxonomy): Bacteria > Elusimicrobiota > Elusimicrobia > Elusimicrobiales > Elusimicrobiaceae > Avelusimicrobium. Next base: position 3,791 of record CALUZE010000062.1, read on the forward strand.
AAATTGCCAGCGGCGAGCAAGTGTTCGCGCGCGAAAATCAGGCCGGCTTTTCGCCTTCTGCCTTGCAGGAGTTGGCGCAGTGCCCGCTGAAATACTTTTTTGATAAAGGCCTGCACTTGGGCGAGCCGGATGAACCGCTCAGCCGGCGTTCCCTGTCGCCGGACCGGCGCGGAGACACCTACCACGCCATTTTGAAAGATTTTTACGAAGAACTGTATCAAAAACACCTCACGCACGAGTTGTTTGATTCGGCCGCACTGGATTATTTAAACCGCATTATGGACCGCTACCTGCCGCTTAGCGGTTACCGCACCTATGGGATTTATGCGGTGGTGTGGGAACTGATTGTGGAAGACATCCGCGAAAAACTTTCCGCCTTCGTGTTGGAAGATTTGCACCAGCTGGGGCCGTTCACGCCGGCGCGGTTTGAGCAGGCAGTCACCACTGTCCCGACGGAAGAATTGCCCTTTCGCCTGCGCGGCGTGATTGACCGCATAGACGTGGACGAATCCGCCAAAACGTTCCGCGTGGCGGATTATAAGTCGTCCCGCAAGGGCACCAAAAACCTGGCGGCGGACTTTTTTAAACTGCTTACGTTCCAGCCGTTTGTTTACGTGTGGATGGCCTTGCAGTTGGACGAATGGAAAAATTACACGTCGGCCGGGTCGTGCCTGCTGTCCATTAACGAAGGCTACTGCCGGCGGGAACTGCCGCAAAGCGTGTTTGAAGACCTGCGCCCGCGGGCGGAAGCGTTCTTAAAACTGCTGACGGGTTTTATCCGCCAAGGCACGTTCTTTTTGCACCTGTCCGACTCGTGCAAGTATTGTCCGTATGCGGCCATTTGCCGCCGGGACAGTTTTAAATCCCTGCTGCGCGCACGCAAGAGTGACGCCGGCCAGGCGCTGGAGGAGGCCCGCCAATGATACTGGAAAAACGCGAAGAACTGCAAACGCTGTTGGGCGTAAACATCGTGGTGGAAGCCGGCGCTGGAACGGGAAAAACCACGTTGTTAATTGACCGGCTGTGCCTGGCGGTGCTCGCGCAGGGAACGCCGGTGGAAAAATTGGTGGCGCTTACGTTTACCGAAAAAGCCGCCGCCGAATTAAAAACCCGTTTTATTTTTAAGCTCCAGGCGTTGGTCCGCGCGATTAAAGAGGGGCAGAAGGACGCCTCATTACAGCGTTTGCGTGACAACTTTGACGTAAAGGACGATACGCTTTTGTCCCGTGCCGAAGCCGCCCTGGCGCGTATGGACCGCGCGTCCATCGGCACGATACACGGCTTCTGCGCCGAAATTTTAAAAGCCTACCCGCTGGAAGCCGGCCTGGCCCCCAACGCCGAGATTGACTCCGGCCAACGCGCCGCGCGCTTGTTTGACGCGCGCTGGAATTCCTTTTTGGATGAACAGCTGGGGCCGTCCGCCCCGCGGGCCGCGGAATGGAAAAAGGTGCTCAAGGAAGTTTCCCTTCCGGAGTTGAAAGATTTTGCCCAAGAACTTTGCAGCGGCAAAATTGAGTCGTACGATTATTACGCCCACCGCGATATGCTGGCCGCCCTGTGTTTGGAGCGCGCCGCCCGCGCCGAGGAACTGCTGGCACCTTATATAAAGCCCGGCAAAAAATTGCGCAAGGCCGAACAGGTGCTGCAGGGAGCGGCGGCCTCGCTGCGGCGCACGGCCGCATTTTTAAAAAGTGCTCCCGTGGCGCCGGCACCGGAAACGGCGGTGTTTTCCTTCCCGGCAGATTGTTATAAAGATTGGGAGCCCGAAGCGTTTGAAGAAGCCCGCTCCATCGTGGCGTTTGCTTCCAAAACCACGCCCGAGCAACAGCAGCTTTTCTTGGATGCGTACCGCCTGGTGAAAGACGTTACCGATGACATCCGCGCCGAATTCGGCCGCGAAGGCATTTTGAGCTTTGACGATTTAATCGTTAAAACCCGCAACCTGCTGCAAAACAATTTGTACGTGCGGCGGCTTTTAAAAGAAAAATTTGACGTGTTGTTTATTGACGAATTCCAGGATACGGACCCGGTGCAGGGGGAATTGTTGCTGTTCTTGGCGGAGGAAAAAGCCTCCTCGGCCGCGCGCTGGCAGGACGTGCGCCTGGCGCCCGGCAAGTTGTTTGTGGTGGGCGACCCCAAGCAGTCCATTTACCGCTTCCGCGGGGCGGACATCACGGCCTACGAACTGTTTACCGATTTGATTTTAAAACAAGGCGGCGTTAAGCATTTCCTGCAGCAGAACTTCCGCAGTGCGCCGGAAATTATTGAAACCGCCAACTCCATTTGTTCCCGCGCGATGATTCAGCAAAGCGCTTTCCAGCCGGCGTACGTGCCGATTTTTACCGGCAAAACCGCCCGCGGCGGCGCCAGCTCGTGGTTGTTTATCACCGCGCCGGAAGGCGAAAAAATTTCCGCCGACGCCTACCGCGACAACCAGGCCGAACGCATTGCCGATTGGATAGAGCAAAACGTCGGCCGCCTGACGCTGGCGGACGGACACAAACTGGCATACCGGGATATCGCCCTGCTCACGCGGGCGGCCACCACCGTCGGCCCGTTTACCAACGCCCTGCGCCGCCGCGGTATTGCGTTTAACGTGGAAACGGACAAAGATTTTTACCGCAAGCAGGAAGTAAACGATTTCTTAAATTTCCTGCGCGCCGCGTCGGACCCGCAGGACCGCACCGCGCTGGCCGGCGTGTTAAGAAGCCCGCTGGGCGCCCTGACGGACGAAGAAATTTATCAGCTGGCCGTGCGGGGGGAGTTAACCCTGTTTGCCAAAACGTCCGACGAAAAAGCCGCCCGCTGCTACGCCCTATTAAAAGATTTTTCCGCCCGGGCCGGGCGCCGCGCCCTGCAGGAAGTGCTGGAAGACGTGTTGGAAGATACCTTCCTGCCCGAAGCGTGCGCGGCCGCGTACGAAGGGGAACAGACGCTGGCCAATCTGCGGCGTTTGGCCGCCATGGGGCAGAGCTATGCGGCGGAGGGGGAAACGTCCCTTTCGCAATTTTTAAGTGAAATCCAAACCTTGTTGGAAGAACATCCCGACCGCCTGACCGCCCCCGCGCCGGACGACGCGCTGGACGCCGTGTCCGTCATGACGGTGCACAAATCCAAGGGGTTGGAATTCCCGGTAGTTATTTTGGCGGACTTGTCCAAAAAAGACACCGCTTCCACCGCCAAGCCGCAAACGCATATTTTTTCCTGGCAGTACAATATGCACGGCCTGCGGGTGGGCAAAGTGTGCGACGTGAATTTGGCCTTTTTGGAAGGTGAACAAAAAAAGCACGACAAGTGTGAAGAAGTCCGCGTGCTGTACGTGGCGCTTACGCGCGCCAAGGAGCGCATGCTCCTGTCGGCCGACAGCCGCGCGGGTGCGGACAAGGCTTCCGCCCCGTTTTTGGCGGCGGGACTTTTCCCCAACGGGGAAGAAAAACCCGCTACCTTGAAAGACGGCGAATTGGAAATGCCCGTTTGGTACGCCGCGTACCAAAACCCGGACGCCTTCCGCTACCGCCACACAGCAGTCGGCCCGGCGGCCGAAACCGCGCGCGAAGTAGCCGCGTGGCGCGAAGCCTATGCCCGGCGCAAAGCCCGCTACGAAGAGATGCTGTTGCATAACCAAAAGCGCGCCCCCAGCGAGCTCGTCCAATCACCGGACACGCTGAGCGAGGCGCAGCGCGCGGGAGCAGAACTCGGCACGGTGTGCCACCGCGCCTTG
>CALUZE010000063.1 GCA_944325235.1 uncultured Elusimicrobiales bacterium
AAACGCAGCTTAAACGCCAGCCGTTCTTCCCCCTGCCCGCCGTTGGGGAAATAGATGTTTAAAAAATAAAAATTCGGATATTCCAAAACAAGCGTGCGGCCTTCGCGGTCAAATTCTTCCACGCCCAGGCCGTGCGTTACCGCCAGCGGCGGTTGCTTGCAAAAGCACGCCACCCCGCTGTACCCTTTGCGCTCGGCGCAGCAGTAAAACGCGTGGTACCCCGGCGGATTTTGCAGCGCTTCCGAAAGCTGCTGCGGGCAGGCCTTGGTTTCCTGCACGGCCAAAATGTCCGCCCCGCAGGAAGCCAAAAAACCCAAAAATCCTTTCTTTTCCACCGCGCGGATACCGTTGACGTTCCAGGAAATAAACTGTTGAGTCATTTTCCCCCCTTTTGGCAAATGATATAATATATTATAAATTAAATGCGCCGGTTCCCCTCAAGCCGGCGTCAGGAGTAGGTATTATGATTAAACATGGAAAATGCTTCTTTACTTCCGAATCCGTTTCCAAAGGGCACCCGGACAAAGTCTGCGACCAGATTTCCGACGCTATCCTGGACGAAATTTTGAAGAAGGACAAAACCGCCCGCGTCGCCTGCGAAACGTACATCACGAGGGGACTCGTCATCGTCGGCGGAGAAATCACCACCCGCACGTGGGTAGATGTGGAACAAATCGCGCGCGACGTGATTAAAAACATCGGCTACGACGACGCCAAATACGGTTTTAACTACAAAACCTGCGCCGTGATTAACGTCATCGGCAAACAATCGCCCGACATCAGCCAGGGCGTGGACGTCGGCGGCGCCGGCGACCAAGGGCTTATGGTCGGCTTTGCGGTAGACGAAACGCTGGAATACATGCCGCTGTCGCTCGTATTATCGCACGAAATTTTGAAAAACTTGGAAAAAGCCCGCCGCACCAAAATGCTGCCCTACCTCGGCCCCGACGCCAAAAGCCAGGTGACCGTGGAATACCACGACGGAAAACCCGTGCGCGTGGATACGATTGTGGTTTCCACCCAGCATACCGAAGACATTTTGGACCGCACCGGTACCAAAATTACCGAAAAATCCAAACGCGAAATTGAAGCCGCGGCCATTATTCCGGCCGTCAAAAAATGGATTGATAAAGACACCAAAATTTACATCAACCCGACGGGCAAATTCGTCATCGGCGGGCCGCAGTCCGACACCGGCCTGACCGGCCGCAAAATCATTGTGGACACCTACGGCGGCCGCTGCCCGCACGGCGGGGGTGCTTTTTCCGGCAAGGACCCGACCAAAGTGGACCGCTCCGCCGCCTATATGGCCCGCTACATTGCCAAAAACATCGTAGCCGCCAAACTGGCCAAAGAGTGCACCGTGCAGATTGCCTACGCCATCGGGCGTGAAGAGCCCGTAGGGTTCTACGTGGATACGGACGGCACGGGCGTAATCCCGGATGAAAAACTCGCGCAGATTGCGCGCAAGATTTTCCCGCTTACGCCGCGGGGCATTATTGAGTATTTCAAGCTCAGAAACCCCATCTATCTTGCCACGGCTTCTTTCGGGCATTTCGGCCGCAAGGAATTCCCCTGGGAAGCGACCGACAAGGTAAGCGCGCTGCAAAAAGCCGCCAAATAATTTTCAGCTCCGCCCGCAAGCGCGGAGCTTTTTTAGATTATGATGAAATCCAGAGTTCAAGAAGCCAAAAACAAACACAAAAACGGTTATAACTGTGCCCAAGCCGTGGCCTGCACCTATTGCGACCTGTTGGGTATGGACGAAAAAACCGCTTTCCGCGCCGTGGAAGCCTACGGCCTGGGCATTGCCAAACGCTACGAAACCTGCGGTTCCGTATGCGCGATGATGATGCTGGCCGGGCTGAAAAACAGCGACGGAAACTTGCAAAAGCCGGCGTCTAAATTTGCCACCTTTGAACTGGGCAACAAAATGGCCCGAAAGTTTGAAGACTGGAACACCACCTGCTGCTGTGCGCTGCTGCGCGGAACCGACGGAAAAACCGACCGTCTGCGCTCCTGCCGCGGCTGCGTGGCAGACTGCGCACGCATTGTGGAAGACGTCCTTTTCCCGGGGCAGTTTGAACCCTACGAAGCAAGACACGCGGAGGAAGAATAATGAAAAAAGTATGTATGGTAGTAACCGACGGGTTTGAAGAAATTGAAGCGATTGGCACTTTTGCTATTTTGCGCCGCGGCGGCGTGACGGTGGATATTTATTCTCTGTTGGATAAAGACGCCACGGGCCGATTCGGCTTGACGTGCACGAAACTGCGGCCGTTTTCCGCTTTGGACGGCAACAAATACGACTTACTGGTAATGCCTGGCGGACCGCAGTACAAGGCAATGGAAGCTAACCCCGCCGTGCAAGCGCTGATTAAACAGTTTATGGACGCGGGCAAAACCGTAGCCGCCATTTGCGCCGGCCCGACCATTTTGGGCCACGACGGCTATTTAAAAGGCCGCCGCTACACCTGCTTTACCGCGATGAATGAGGACTTTGGCGGTACCTATTGCGAAGATTACACCGTAAAAGACGGCAACATCATCTCCGGCAAATCGGCCGCGGCCGCGATAGACTTTGCCTTCCTGGTGTTGGAAGACGCCGCCGGCAAAGAAGTGGCCGACAAAACCAAAAAAGAAATCTACTACAAAGGCAATTAAGCGCTTTCTTTTTTGCAATGCCCCGGCTGTTACCCGGCCGGGGTTTTTTATTGCCCGATTTTTTCGCTGGCGCTGTTTACAAATACCTTGCGCACGCCTGGTGACACGCTCCCAATGCCGCCCGTACGCCCATTGGCTTGTTGCACTTGCCGTTTTTTCGCACCGTCGCAGATGTACGCCGCGCGTTTCTGCCGCACGGCACGCCTTGCCACGGTCGGATAATCCAATAAAAAAGCGGGCCGGAAATTTTTCCGGTCCGCTTCATCCTTTGTAAAATTTCGCTTAAAAGCGCAACGTGAGTGACGCTTCCGCCCCCAACCCGTAATACGCGTAGTTGGCGGCCAAGCTCAAATCCATATACGACGGCAATTTAAAATTAAACCCGGCCGTAGCGCGCGCCGTGGCGGCGTGTTCGCTTTCGCCTTCCATAGACGGGTCCGACTGGGCCTGGTTGATGTTAAGCGTAGTATAGTCCACCCCGCCGCCGATATACGGCACAAAATATTTAAACTTCATAGACAGCACCAGGCTGGCGTTGTAGTGCGTGGCGGAAAAATCCCGCGCGCTGGCGCTGTGCGCCGCGACAACCAACATCGGCTGGAACGAGCCCAGCACTTCGCTCGGGCGCGTAATCCCCCAGCGCAGCCCGCCGCCGGCAATCGTAAGCCCCTGGTAGCTGCTGGCGCGGATAAACCCGTCAATGCGGAAGGGCATTCCGATATCGGCCTGCAGCCAGGGATAAAAGACCTCGCCCACTTCGTCGCGGTCGCCCAACGCGGTGTGTTGTTGGGTGGCGTAATCCGCCCCGTTGCCGCGGCTCATCCGAAACACCATACTGCCGCGCGGCCCGATTTGAAAGCCGCCCCAGCCCAAAATGCGGCCGGTGGTATACGTGCCGGAACCAATCAAACCGCCCAAGTCTTTGGTGAACGCGCGGACGTTGTCGCGCGTGACGTTGGCACTGAAATCGTCCCAAATGTTGCGGGCGGACGCACCCGTGGCGCACAGCAACAACGCCGTAAACGCCAAAATCGTTTGTTTTATGTTCATCGTCAACCTCAAAATAATTTGCTCCCGGTCCTGCCCCGGAGTTATGACAAAATCACTTCGTCGCCTTGGTGCACCCGCCCGGCCAAACTGCCGCCGGGAAGTTCCAACGTATAGCGCGAGCCGCGCACAAACCGCCCGAAACGCCACGGTTTCATCTGTTCGGCTACATATAATACGAACCCGTTTTTGTCAAAAAAAATTGCATCTATGCTAAAGCGCATAAAACACGTGTGGATTTGCGGGCACGGGTCCAGCAGCAGCCCGTTGCCGGGTGCTAATTCCCGGCGGAACATCAATCCTTTTAAACGGGTAAAAAACGTGTCGGCCACTTCCACTTGCTGCGCCAACACTTCGCCCGTGCGTTTTAGCGTGCACTTCATTTGGTTCCCTGCGCGGGGGCTTGCCCCGCTCCGTCGGCCGCACGCGCCAAAAGTTGCTCTACCTGCGCTTTAAGCCGACGGTCTAAAAAAGTAAAATGGTCCGGCGCTACGATGCCGTATCCGTCCGGATTTTTAAATATCAAAAACGTCACCAGCCATTTATCCCCAAACGCCACGTCCGCAATCCACATTCCCTTGCGGGTCAGCGCGGAGCGGATTTCGTACACGCGGGGCTCGGCCGATACCCCCTCCTGCCGGCAATCGGCGGAGCAGGTTTTCAAAAAGGCAAACGTTTCTTTGTCCAGTACCCGCACATTGGCGTACTTGCCGCGCGCCAAAGGCAGCACCGGGCGCCCATTTTGAAGGGCAATTTGCGAAACGTTAAAAAAAGAACCGTACTGCAAATCAAAAGCGCACAGCCCGCACGAAACGGATAGCAATACCGCCGCCAGGACTGTGCGCCCGATACAAAACATTACGCGGCCACGCGTTCCACGTAGTTGCCGGTGCGGGTGTCCACCAACACGGTGTCGCCTTCGTTAATGAACAACGGCACTTTGATGACCGCGCCGGTTTCCAGCGTGGCTTCTTTGGTGGTGTTGGCTACCGTATCGCCTTTCACGCCGGGAACGGTGGAGGCAATTTTGAGCGGGACTTTAATCGGCAGTTCCACGTTAAAGAGTTTGTCGTTGATGTAGATGCCGATAGCGTCCATATTGTCTTTTAAGTATTTGGTCAAATCGCCCAGTTTTTTTACTTCCACTTCAATCTGGTCGTAGGTTTCGGTGTTCATAAAAGTGGCCATATCGCCGTTGGTGTAGAGATACTGGAACGGGCGTTTTTCCACTTCTACTTCTTTAAATTTGTCTTCGGGGCGGTAGGCCGTTTCAATCACGGCGCCGGTATTGATGTTGCGCAATTTCACGCGCACTACGGCGCGGGCTTGGCTTTTGCGGTGGTGCTGGAATTCAATGATTTCTACCAGCTGACCGTTTTCATCTTCAAAAATAAGTCCTTCGCGAAATTCTGTCGTGCTAAGCATTTTTTACCTCTTTTTGGGCCCAACCAGCGGCCCGAAATTATTTCTGCGTTAATTTTTTGGAACCTTTTTGGGTGACTAAAAAACTGTCCTCCAAGCGGATCCCCCAGCGTCCGTCAAAATAGATACCGGGTTCAATAGTGACCACGTAATTTTCTTCCAGCACGTCCGGCGCGCCCGCACGCAAAATCGGGCGGTCGTGTTCCTGCAAGCCGATGCCGTGGCCGGTGGTGTGGAAAAATTCCTTCCCGTAACCGGCTTTTTCAATTACGTCGCGCGCCGCGGCGTCCACCGCGCCCGCGCTTACGCCCGCACGCAAGGCTTTTACGCCGGCCTTGCGGGCTTGGTCTACAATGTTCCAAATCTTGGTATATTCGGCCGGCTCTTTTTTGCCGTGCCACCAGCTGCGCGTCATGTCCGAAGTATATCCTTCGTAATAGCAGCCGAAATCCATCAGCACCGCTTCCTCGGCTTTGAGTTTGCGGGTTTTGGACGGCGTATGATGCGCGTCGGCCGTGTTTTCGCCAAAGCAAACAATGTTGAACGGAATGGAATCCGCCCCGCGTTTGTGCATGGCCAAGGCCATCAAAATGCGCACTTCGTCTTCCGTCATACCGGTTTTGATTAAGGGTTTGACTTCTTCAAACGAGTGCCAGGCGATTTGGCAGGCTTTGCGCAGTTTGGCCACTTCGTCTTCGTATTTGGCCATACGCATTTCGCCAATCAGGCCCGCGGCGTGGCACAGCCCCGCCTGCTGCAAGGCATTGCCGCGCTCCCAATCAATCAGCGCCGGGTCAAACGCCACGCGTTTGAGCCCCAGCTTTTTGATTTTGTTTAACGCCCCTTCCAGCATTCCGCCGTAAGGAACGATTTCCGTTTTGAGGAACTTGGCCGCCGGCACCATTTTGCTGGCAATCAGGCGTTTGGTCAAGCAATAGCCTTTGGCGGGTGTGATGAAAAACACCGCTTCGCCGTCGTTTAAATCAATGCCGGACAAGTAGCGCTGCTCCAAACGGTCCACCGTTACATAGCCGTCCAGCCCCGCGCGTTTTAGCACGCGGCGGAAATCGGCCATACGGTTAGCAGCTAAATTTTTAATGGGCATATTATTTCTTCGTCAAAATTTTGGCGCCGGTTTTGGCAACCGCCACCGTATCTTCCAGGCGCACCCCGAATTTGCCGGGCAGGTAAATGCCGGGTTCCACGGTAACGATGTTTCCTTCGGACAAAATAGCCGCAGACTGCTGGCTGTTGTACGGGTCTTCGTGGATTTCAATCCCTACGCCGTGGCCGGTGCCGTGGGTGTAGTACTGCCCGTAGCCGGCCGCGCTGATAATGTCGCGGGCGGCAGCGTCCACTTTTTTGCACGGTACGCCAATGCCCACTGTTTTGATGCCTTGCTTGCGGGCTTTGTCCACGATGTGCCAAATCTTGGTATATTCGGCCGGTTCTTTTTTGCCGTGCCACCAGCTGCGGGTAATGTCGGAGCAGTAGCCTTTGTAAATACAGCCGAAATCCATCAGCACGGCGTCTTCGGCTTTCAATTTGCGGGCGCTGGTTTCGTGGTGCGGGTTGGCGGCGTTTTCGCCAAAGGCGACGATGGTGTTAAACGACGTAGCAGACACCCCCTGGCAGCGCATAAAATGTTCCATTTCGGCCGCCACTTCAAACTCGGTCATACCGGTTTTAATCCACGGTTTAATGTATTCGTACGTCAAATAAGCAATGCGGTTGGCGTCGCGCAGCGCTTTGAGTTCGGCCGCGTCTTTATTTTCGCGCAAAGCGGTAATAAAGCTGTCCGCTTCCACAAATCCGCTGGCGCGAAGCAGTCCGCCGGCGATATACGATTCTTTCGCGGCGTCAAACCCGGGGCGGGACAAACCCAGCTGGCGGGCTTTTTCAATCGCGGATACGATGCGGCGGCTGTCGTCACCGATGACTTCCATATGCGGGGCAAATTTGCCAAACGGCTCCACATACAATTCCCGCGTAACGCAGGTGATGCCTTTTGGGTGTATCAAAAATACGGCTTCGTTCGGGTAAAAATAAAATCCGGACAAATAAAACTGGTCCAGGTTGTTGGTTACGATATACCCGTCCAGTTTGTTTTTGCGCATTAGTTTTCTAAGCGCAGCGATGCGTTCATTGGTATAATTTTTTTGAGCCATTCTTTTACCGCCTTGCAAAACGTCTATACAGATATGATACAATTTTAACTCCCCTCACACAATATAAGATTCGCGCGCGTAAGGGAGAAATGCGCTCAAATTAAGCCGGAATATAATATAATAAATTAAGTATGGCACACGGTACGCGTTTAAAAACGATAGGTTTGCTGGCGGCGTTGCTGACGGCCC
>CALUZE010000064.1 GCA_944325235.1 uncultured Elusimicrobiales bacterium
CTCGGTTGGTAAATCCCATAGCGTGCAACAGCACCCAGGGCTTTTTGCCTTGGCACACGATGCGCCAAATGGCGTCCAAAATCGGGGTTTTTAAATTGTTTTTGCGCGCGATATCGTACACGCTTTGCACCGAGTTCACGCCTTCGGCGATGGTGCCCACTTCTTTTTTGGCTTCTTCCAGCGAGAGGCCGGAGCCCAGTTTTTCGCCCAGGCGGCGGTTGCGGGAGATGGCGGACATACCCGTCAAAATCGCGTCCCCAAAGCCGGCCAAGCTGTACACGGTGCCCGGCTGGCCGCCTTGGCTGATGATAATGTCGTTCATTTCCTGCATGGCCTGGGTAATAAGCGCGGCTTTGGCGTTGGCGCCGTCGCCAATTCCGTCAATCACGCCGCAGCCGATGGCCAATACGTTTTTAATCCCGCCGCCGTATTCCACGCCGCGCCGGTCCGAAGCCGGCACCACGATAATCGGGTCCCCGCTCATTACGTCGCGGATTTCGTCCACCAGAGCAGGGTCTTTGCCGGCCAGCATAATTTTGGTCGGCACGTCTTGTGCCACTTCCAGCGCAAAGCTCGGGCCGGAGAAGGCGAGGGCTTTGTCTTTTAGCTGGGGGATTTCTTCTTCAATAATTTCGCAAATGGTTTTAAACGTTTGGTCCTCAATGCCTTTGGACGCGCTGACCACCGGCACGGCGCGGCCGTTTAAAAGCGGCTTGAGCTGTTCGCGGCAGAAAGCGCGGATGGCTTTGGAGGAAATCACAAAAATAATCAAATCCGTATCCTGCGTGGCCTCGGCTACGCTGCCCGTCAGGCGGATGTTGTCGTGCAGTTTAAAGTTGGGGATATTCGGGTGGCGGCCCATGGTTTTCAGCACGTTCAGCAGGTGCTCGTTGTATTCCCATAGGTACACATTGTAGCCTTTGCGCGCCAAGTGTTGGGCAATTACGCTGCCCCAAATGCCGGCCCCGAAAACGGTGATTTTATTTATGTTCATTTTCTTTTCTCTTTTTGGCGCCGTCTTCAAACTTTAGTTCTTTTTGCGCCAACAAGCGTTTGATGTTCGGAATGTGTTTATAGATGACTAACAGCGCCACCGCCGTGACCATTAAATTAACGGACAGCGGATGGTTCCCGATAAAAAAGCTGGCAATCGGCAGTACGATACACGCACAAATGGAGCCGATGGAAATGCGCCCCCACAACGCCACGCACACCACAAACGACGCAAACGCAATGGCCGTGGGAATGGGCAGCAGTGCGGCAAACACGCCGGCCGAAGTGGCCACGCCTTTGCCGCCGCGGAATTTAAGGTAAATCGTCCACATATGGCCCAAAATGGCAATCACGCCGCAGGCAATGGCCACCCAATAGCTTTCCGGGCAGTAGTGGCGGGCCAAACACACCGGGATAAACCCTTTCAAACCGTCTATCAAAAATGTGGTAATGCCGGCCCATTTGCCTACGGTGCGGTACACATTGGCCGCGCCGGGGTTGCCGGAGCCATATTCGCGGATATCAATGCCCATCGTGTGTTTGGCGATGAGGTAGCCGGTCGGAACGGACCCGAGCAAGTAACTGAACAAAACGAGTATCGTAACGGTCGTAATCATATATTCCATTATATTAAATTTAAACGTCTAAAAAAGCCCGTATCTGCACGCGGGTATGGAAAAATAGACATTTATTATATAGACTATTATTATGAGAAAGTTTATAAGCGTATGGATAGCTTTCCTTTTTGCACCTTTCCTTTTTGCCGCCAATCCAAAACCGGTTCCGGTAAATGAGGATGCTTTCCTTGTGCAAAAGGAAATTATGACATGGGCCACCGATCAAACGTTTGACGGGCAGGTACAGGCTGTTAAATGCCAGGCCGTGCGGTTGGACGACAAATGGTTTTTGACTTCCGCCCATTGTGTGTATTCCGCCTGTGCTACGCGCCCGTGCACGGTGGAAGTTACGCTGGCGGAGTCCAGCGGATTGTTGGCGCGGGCTTGGATAAAACACAGCACCGCCTCGCAAAGCGTATTTATTTACAAGGGCTATTTCCCCGGGCAGAACCGCATCAACGGGCGGGATATTGCACTGATTCAGATGGACCCCTCCAAGACGGAATATATGTATCTGAATTTGGAAGACGGAACGCCTTTGACACAGGAAATGTTTCAGTCCCAGTTGGCCTTGGACCCGGAGGCCCGGGCGCAATTTAATGCCCAGAAACCGCTGCTTTTGAGCGTGGCCAATACGCCTACGGTGCAGTTAAAATCGCAAATTGTGGTGCCGAAAACAACCGCGGGCGTGATTTCCTATTTGACGGAACCTTTGGCTGAGGCGTTTTATGTAAAAGATTTGCAGCACTATGTTGCGCCCAGTTTCGGCGTGCAGCAAACCAATTCCGGCGGAGGCGTGTTTACGCATACGGGCACGTTGGCGGGGTTGGTGTCTTCGGTCATATACGCCAAGGACGGAGGCGTTTCGTTCCACGATAACGAAGGGAAAACGGTCTTTCGCGTGACGAAAGCCCAAGGCCTGTTCTTGTTTACCGGGTTTAATGGGGAAACCCTCAGCTTTATCCGCCAATATGTGCCCCATGTGCGTACGGTAAACGCCTTGCCGGATTTGGCAGCCACCAGCAAAAAGGATTTTAATCAAATCACGCAAGCCATAGAAGCTACTTCAAGGTCGTTTTAATAATTTTTGCAAACTGGCAAAATTACCGTCCGTGGCCATCAGCGTAAGCTCCAGCGCCCCGGACGGTTTTTCATGCCGTCCGGTGACGATGGCTTTTTCGTAAATTTTGCCCACGAGGCCGAATTTTTCGGGTGGCAGCGTCAAACGGTGCAGTTTCCAGCGGCGGGCGACGGCTTCTTCCACTTTTTCCAGCAGTTCCGTCAGTCCGCGGCTTTGCCCGGCGCTGATGAGCACCCCCTGCGGGGATTGTTCTTGCAGCAAGCGCCGCCGGGCGGGGGAAAGCAAATCCGTCTTGTTCAGTACGTCAATAATGGGAGTATCTTGCACGCCCAGCTCCGTGATGATGCGGCGCACGGTGGCGGCTTGTTCGGCCAAATGGGGGGATGACGCGTCCTGCACGTGCAGGATAACGTCGGCAAAGGTGGTTTCTTCCAGTGTGGCGCGGAAGGAGCTGACCAGGCTGTGCGGCAGTTTTTGAATAAATCCCACGGTGTCCGTAAACAGCATTTCGCCCCCGGCCGGCATATGCACGCGGCGGGTGGTGGGGTCCAGCGTAGCAAATAATTTATCGTCGGCGTACACGGCGCTTTGGCGCGTGAGCGCGTTTAAGAGGGTGCTTTTGCCGGCGTTGGTGTAGCCCACGATGGCAATTTGCGGCAAAGGGATTTGCCCGCGCCGCGCACGGCGCAGGGAGCGCTCTTTTTTTACCTGGTCAATTTCTTTTTCCAGCTTGCTGATGCGCAGGCGCAGGCGGCGTTTGTCGTATTCCAGTTTGGTTTCGCCGGGGCCGCGCAGGCCGATGCCGCCCTTTTGCTGCATCAGTGCCGTCCCTTGCCCGCCCAAGCGCGGCAATAAATACTTCAGCTGGGCCAGTTCCACTTGCAGTTTGCCTTCCTGCGTGCGGGCACGCTGGGCAAAAATATCCAAAATCAGCCGCGTGCGGTCTATCACTTTGGCGGGGATGACTTTTTCCAGGTTCTTTTGCTGAGCGGGGGAAATTTCGTCGTCAAAAATGACGGCTTGTGCGCCGGTCAGCCGTACGTCTTGGGCGATTTCTTCCATTTTCCCGCTGCCGATAAGTGCCGCCGCGCTAAACGCCTGCACGCGCACACGCCACACGTTCACCACTTCTGCCCCGGCGGTGTGTGCCAGGCGGTGGAGTTCTTTCAGGGATTCTTCGTTGGAGTGTTGGTTTTTCAGGCAGACGCTTACTAAAATGACCCGTTCCATATGTTTATTTTATAAATTTTGCCGCGGCCGCGTGGTTAGGCTTGGCGGCTAAAGCGGATGATTTGCTCGGCTAGCGCAGGGACGTTGAAGTCAGCCTCGTCGGTTAATTCCAGTTTGAGGGCTTGCGTATAGCGGTTGAACCACGTGCGCTGGCGTTTGGCGTATTGGCGGGTGAGGGTGGCGATTTTTTCCAGTGCGGCCGTGCGGGAAAGCTGGCCTTGCACATAGGCAATGGCCTGCGGGTAGCCCAAACTTTTCAGGGCGGGAACATCAGCGGAAAAGTCTTCATCCAATAGCGCCTTGGCTTCGTTGCACATCGGGTCAAAAATCAGGCGGGTGCGGCGTTCAATGCGTTTGTTCAGGGCATTTTTATCCCACGCCAAATACACCCAAGCAGATTGGGAAGCGTCCGGCAGTTTAAAAAAATTGCCGCTTTTCAGTTCGCTTGCCGGGCGGCCCGTCAATAAATAGAGCTCCAGCGCGCGCATCGTGCGCTGCACATTCCCGGCCGGGATAGCGGCGGCGGAGGCGGGGTCCTTTTCCGCCAGGGCGTGGTGGAGCCCTTCTTTGCCGGTGCGGGCGAGCAAATCGGCCAGTTGGCGGCGTGTTTCTTCCGTGCCCGGGGGCAGTTCGTCCATTCCCACAAAATATGCGTGCAAATACATCCCTGTCCCGCCGGCAAAAATAAGCGGCCGGCCTTTGTACTGCGCGGCAATTTGCTGTGCGTGCGTGCGGAACGCACCGGCATTAAATGTGTCCGTAACGGGCAAAAAATCCACCAGCAGATACGGAATTCCGTCCACCAGGTACACGCCGTTTTTCCAGGTGCCTTCCGGTTTGGCGGTGCCCGCCGTCAGGCGCGTGTACACCTGGCGCGAATCGGCCGACACAATCACGCCGCCCGTTTGGCGGGCGACTTCCAGCGCGAGTTCCGTTTTGCCCGACGCCGTCGGGCCGCAAAGGACAATGGGTTTCATACGTATATTTTAGTAAATTCCACGGGGCAGCTGGCAGTGTGGCGGCGGTGAGGAAAATGACGGCCCGCCGGCCGTGCCGTTTGTAAACGGGCGCCGGCAAAGCGGCGGACATGCCCTGATACCATTTGGAATATCACACAAAAGGCCCCGGAACGTTCCGGGGCCTTTGTTATTTGCGAAGTTGGGTAATTATTTGCCTTCAAAAAGGCTTTCGTCTTTTTGAATTTTGTTGCAGATTTTGTGGCACTTGCAATTGGGTACGCACACTTCGGGCAGTTTAAGCAAAATGCGGGTGTCGCAGTCGTTAAAGTCGTCGGCCATTTCGCTGATGACTTTGGCGTCTTTATCCGCCATTTTGGTAAACTCAATACCGATGGTGTACACGTTTTCGCGCTGTTTGACCCAGGCCAAGCGGGCTTCCACTTCCATTTTGTCGGTGCCGGGCAGCTGCAGGCTGATGGAAAAACGGTCCGCCAGCGGCGCGCCCAAAAAGCTGATCATGCGCATACCGGAAGCCGACAAGTCCGCCAGAATAGCGACCAGCGACGTTTCCTTTCCGTCTTCGGTTTTGTAGTGCAGGTTGACCGGTTCAATCAGGTTGCTGATAACCGGCATACGCGGATGTCTGCGTTTTTCAGAAAATTTTTTCGTCATACTTAATCCCTCGCAAATAAGAGTGTCCCGTCGGCCTTTTCAATTTCCGTGCGGACAATCGTGCCCACGGGATAAGACTTTTTTGTTTTTACCCAAAAATTACTGGAGGAGCGGCCTTTGTTTTCCGTTTCCAAAAGCACTTCCTGCACGGTGCCGACTTGCGCTAAGTAAGCCGTGTCCGACAGGCCCCTTACTCTATTTAACAAAATATCTAGTCTTTCTTCCAGTACCTTTTGGGGCAGTTGCTTCATTTGGGCTGCCGGCGTACCCTGGCGGGGGGAATATTTGTAGCAGTAGGCAATAAAGAATTTCGCCTCGTCTACCAAGGTGAGGGTTTGTTCAAAATCCTCCTCCGTCTCCGTCGGGAAACCTACAATAATGTCCGTGGAAATGTTAAACCCGCATTCCCGCAAGGCATGAATTTTGTCCAAAAAGATTTCGCGCGTGTAGCCGCGTTTCATTTCCTGCAGCACTTTGCTGGAGCCGCTTTGCACCGGCAAATGGACGTGGCGGGCAATTTTGGGGTTGGCTTTTACGGCGTTTAAAAATTCCGGCGTAAAATAAATGGGGTGCGGGCTCGTAAAGCGGACGCGCTCCACGCCGGGCACTTCGCTGACGCGGTTTAATAAATCGGCAAACGTCACGGGCCCGTTTTGGTAGGCGTTTACCGTTTGGCCCAAAAGCATAATTTCTTTGGCGCCGGCCGCCGCTTTGCGGGCGGCTTCCTGCAGAATGTCCTGGGGGTCCAGGCATTTGATGGGGCCGCGCACGCTGGGCACAATGCAGTACGAGCAGGCAAAATTGCACCCGCGCATAATGGTGACGTAGCCGGTAATTCCCGGGGCAGGCACTTGGCCGGCCGCGCCCGGCGCGCCGAACAGGCCGCTTTGGTTAAGCGTATCGGAAAAATGTTCAATGTCTTTGGCGCCGGAAAGAATGTCTAAAAACGGGTATTTTTTTTGGAGCGATTTGCCCAAGCGTTGGGCCGCACAGCCGGCAAAAATAATCACGCGGCCGGGTTTTTCCTTTTTCCAGGCGTTTAAACGGCCCAAGAAGGACACGGCGCGGTGTTCGGCGTGGTCGCGCACGGTGCAGGTGTTAATCAGCACGGTGTCGGCGTCGTCTAAATTGTCCGTCAGCACGGCGCCGCGCGCCGCCAAATGCGCGAACATTTCGTCCGAGTCGGCCACGTTCATCTGGCAGCCGTAGGTTTGGATAAAAACTTTGTTCATAGGGGCAAAAAAGCAAGGCGGCCCCGAAAGGCCGCCTTGCGTGAGAGTTGCTTAGAACAAGCCGCTGATTTTTTTGATGCTTTCCAAAATCGGCTGCGTGAGGTGAATTTTAATCACGCGTCTGCCTTTGGATTGCAGGGCTTGAAAGTCGCCCAGCGCCTGCGCATTGCAGAGCTGGCCGAAGGTGTAGTGCTGGCCGGGGATTTTGATGTCCTTGGCCGGGTCGGCGGACAAAATCAAAAATACGCCGTTGTTGCCGTCGCCTTTGTGCAGCTGGCCGGTGGAGTGCAGGTAGCGCGGACCGAAGCCAAACAATACGGCGCGTTTGGTGCGGGTCATAATTTTATCGCGCAGCGCGAGCAGGGCTTTTTCCACTTCTTCGGAAGGATAGACATAGGGCAGAATGGCCATATAGTCGTTGCTTTCCAGGAGGGAGTACAAATCCTGCGCCAGCGTGTCCAATTTTACTTCGTCGGCGATATCGGCCGAGACCAAAATCGGCGCGGACACTTCGGCGGGGATGTCGCCCGCTTCCAGCTTGGCCAGTACGTTCTTGGTCAGCGTTTTGGCTTCCTGCACGTTGGG
>CALUZE010000065.1 GCA_944325235.1 uncultured Elusimicrobiales bacterium
GGGGCAGATACTGCTATATTCCCGGACGACGACGCCTGCACCGGCCGCACCGAACGGCTGCCGGAAGAATAAGCATTGCCGGGGTTCCACCACGCGGGCGGATTGCCGGCGCACGCGGCGGCCAGCAAACTAAACACGGCTAACGAAAAAACAGTTTTCTTCATAATTTTATTATACCACTATCCGGCTTTATTTGGGCAGGCGGCTTTGCGGTACAACGCCCCCGCGCGGTAGCTGCTGCGCACCAGCGGGCCGCTGGCCACGCCTTTAAAGCCCAGCTCCAGCGCTTCCTGCTCCCAGGCCTGATATTCGGCCGGCTCGGGGTAGCGGGCCACCGGGTAGTGCGCGGCCGACGGCGCCAAATACTGGCCGATGGTCAGCAAATCCACCCCCACCGCGCGCAAATCTTTCATCAGGGCCGTAATTTGCTCATGCGTTTCGCCGAGCCCCACCATAAAGCCCGTTTTGGTCAAAATATTCGGCGCTATTTTTTTAGAGCGTTCCAACAGCGTCAGCGTGCGGCGGTAATCGGCCCCCACCCGCACGGCCGCGTACAGCTGCGGGACGGTTTCCACATTGTGTGCCAACACGTCCGGCCGGGCTGCCAGCACAGTTTTCAGGGCGGCTTCGTCGCCGCGCAAATCGGAAATCAGCGGTTCCACTTTCACGTCCGGCGTCAGCGCGTGGATGGCCTCAATCACACGGGCAAAATGCGCCGCGCCGCCGTCTTTCAAATCGTCGCGCGTGGGCATCGTCAGCACCGCATAGCGGATGCCCCATTCTTTTACGGCCTGCGCCACGCGGGCGGGTTCGTTTTCGTCCGGCGGCAGGGGGCGCGCTTTCGTCACCGCGCAAAAGCGGCAGCCGCGTGTGCAAATGTCGCCAAGCACCATAAAGGTAGCGTCGCCGCAGTTGAAGCATTCCCCCCGGTTGGGGCAGCGGGCGGCGTGGCAGACGGTGTGCAGCGTCAGCTGGTCAATGGACTGCTGGGCGTGCAGCGCCGCGGAAGAACGTAAAGCCGCTTTGTTGCGGCCTACCAAATCTTTAAGCCACTGGGGCATGGGTGTAGTCATCACGGTTATTATACAAAAACCGACGCCCGGCCCGCCGAAAAGGATATAATATAGTGAACTCTTTTTTACGGGAGCCCGCGTGAAACGTTTTCTTTTCTTTTTAGGTTGTGCTTTCTGCCTGGCCGCACCGCTGGCCGCCGAGGAGCAGGACGCCGCCAAAACCGAACAGCAACGCCTGCAGGAAGCGGGCGAGCTGTATTTTGACTACAAACCCCAGGAAGCGCTGGACGCCTACATTGCCCTATCCAAAGACACGCAAAACCGCCAATCGTTTTTGAACGCGGCCTTTATTGCGCTGGAACAAAACGACCCCAAACAAGCGGTGGACATTATGTCCGCCGCCTACAAAATTTACCCCCAGGACCGCGAAACCATTGAAATGGCTGCCGAAGCCTACCTGGCGGACGGGCAATACCGCGCAGCGGAAAAAATGCTTTCCTTGCTGCCCGAAAACAAAAAGCGGGCGGGGTTTTTCCACATCAACCTGGCCCGCGCCCAAATGGGCCTTAACGAAAAACGCTTGGCCAAATACAACCTGAAAATGGCCGTGCGTGCCGGCACGCACCCCGCGCTGGCCAACTACCTGCTGGGCCTGTTGTATGAAGACGAAAAAGACTACAAACAAGCGGCCGACGTGTTCCGCAGGGCCACCGTGTACGACCACCAATTTATAGAAGCCAAAAAGCACTACGCCGCCGCCTTGGAAAAGCTGGGCAATTACAACGAATCTTACCGCCAGTACCGGATGATTTACTCGTCCGAAAAAAGCAACAAAGACGTCAACGCCGCACTCGCCCGCCTCAAGCCGCGCCTCTCGCGCCCGGAAAAAGAAATCGTGGGCGGCAAGGAACTGACTAAACACACGTTCGTAAAACCCGTTGTCCTGCCGGACGGTGTACAAGCGCGCGAAATTAAAGTGGGCCTGGGCATGCGACAAAACGGCCGCCCCTCCACGCGCAGCACCGTGCATTTTATCCCGTCGCACGATTTTAAAATTACCGACGCCCAAACCGGCAAAGTGCTGGCCTCGGGCAAAGCCAAAGAAAGCTGGGTGGCCGTATTAAAGAACCGCAGCACCTATCTGCTGACGCCCAAAAACAAGCGGATTGCGTTTAAAAAATCCGTTATCGTTACCCCCGTTTCCAAGTCCCCCGACGAAGGAAGCACCATTATTGTAAAAAACGTGATGAGCGGCGCCGGGATGACCTGGGCCAGCGTGGACGATAAAGAATACCGCGGCAAACTGCAAATCACCTACAACGCCGCGCGCAACACGCTCGTCCCCATTAACATCGTAAATATAGAAGAATACATTATGGGCGTTATCGCGTCCGAAATGCCCACCCAGTTCCCCATGGACGCCCTGCGCGCCCAAGCCGTGCTGGCGCGCACCTACGCCCTCAAACATTTGGGCAAACACAAATACTACGGCTACGATTTGTGCGACACGCAAAACTGCCAGGTGTACGGCGGCGTCAGCTCCGAAAGCGAACGCGGCAACGCGGCCGTGGAAAGCACCATGGGCGAAATTATGCGCTACAAGAAAAAACCCATAGAAAGCGTATTTTCGGCCAACTGCGGCGGCGTTACGCAAAGCGCCAAAGAAGCCGGCTGGTACGAAACGCCCTACCTGCAGCCGGTATCGGATTATAAAGATTTTGATTTTGACACATTGCAGCCCTACCACTTTAAAGAACTGCTGCAATACCCGCACGATGCGTACAGCCGCTACGACAAACACGTCAGCCTAGCGGCCTTCCGCTGGACGCGCGTCGTAGACGTGGAAGACGTCAGCCAGGTCATCAAACGCAAGAAAAAAGACATCGGCCGCGTGACGGGCATTATCCCCCTGCGCCGCGGGCGCTCGGGCTACGTCAGCCGGTTGCTTGTTAAAGGCACCAAAGGCACCGTCACGCTGAATAAAGAAAACGTCATCCGCAACAATTTAAGTCTTGGTATGCTGCGCAGCAGTTACTTTATTGTGGAGCCCAACTACCGCGACCACGAACTGGAGTTTTTTGTGTTCTACGGCGGCGGCTGGGGGCACGGCGTAGGCTTTGACCAAACCGGCGCCGCCGGGCGGGCCGAAGCCGGGCAAGGCTACCAAGAAATTCTGCAGCACTATTTCCCGCTGGCGGAATTTTATTCTCCCGCCGAAGAAGCAAAAAAATAACCTTTGCCTGCCGCAAAAAAGCCCCGGTGTTTGCCGGGGCTTTTTGATACAAGAAATACGCTTATTGGCCGGACAGTTTGCGCTGGGCCGTGGCCTGGATTTGCTGGATTTGCTTTTGCTTTTCCGCATCCGGCACGTCGGAAGCCATTACTTGGTTGACTTGTTCGTACATTTCGCGCAAGATGGGGCGGGCGTGCTGTTCCAGTGCGGCCTTCTGTTCAGAGGTGGCTTGCTGTACGTTCGGGTCCTGCATAATTTGCGAGAGCGAACCTTCCACCTGGCGGTTCAGGCGGGCTTCTTTTAACTGCGGGTCGTTTTGCAAGTCGTCCAGTTCTTTATTTACGCTTTGGCGTAATTTATTGGAAGCGTCCTCTTTGTCGGTTTTGGAAGTATCCGGGTCCTGCCAAATTTTCATATATTCGTCCTGGTATTTTTCGTAAATAGCGTCAACGCGGCGGGCGCCTTCTTCGCCGTATATTTCCCCGGCCTTTTTTACATTTTCCTTGCGGTTTGGGTTAAGGCTTTTTTCCCGCGCTTTTAATTCCGCGGGCGAAGCGCGGTAGCTGCGGCCCAACACTTTGCCTTCTTTCTCGTCCTGCCGCGCCTTCTTCACCTCTTCGTCCGCCAATTTATTTTCCACTTCAAACAACCCTTGCGTGGATTTTCCGTTTTTCGTAATAATATCTTCCAACGCTTTGCGGCGGGCGTTTTGGTTTTCCGCTTGCCGGTTGTAATACTCCTCGGCGGGCAGGCCCTGCATAGCCAGCTGCATATCTTTTTCGCGGGCGGCGTCTATAACCTGGTTGGCCTGGGCGGCAATTTCGGAGCCGTATTTTTTGCTGATTTCTGCTTTAAGCAAATTATCTTTTTCAATACGTTCCTGTTGGAATTTTTTAAAACTGTTGTCGTTAGACAGTTTTTGGAGTTTCTGTTCGTATTTCTGCGCCACCTGTTTTACTTTTTCGGCAATTTGCTGGGAACTCATATCGGGCGAATTGACGGCGGAAGCCATTTCGCTTTGGAAGTCGTCCATTACCTGGCCCGCTTCCTGCGCGGCTTCCTGCCCGAAGGCCTGGCCCATACTGTTCACCACGCCCGCTTTTTGCGAGGCCACTTGGTCCAGCACCGGCGCAAACGGGCCCGACGAAACTCCCCCCGACGAAGAATGCCGCTGGAGGTATTTTTCTATATTGGCGTTTTTCTTGTTTTGGGGGAGCAGGGCTTTGGCGATGGCGCGGTCAATGTTGCTGGAGAGGCCTTGTAATTGGTTTTGCAGCTGTTCCTGCTGTTTTTTGCTCATTCCCGTTAAGAAAGGCGCAAACGCGCGGTTGCGTTCGTTTTGCACGGCTTCCTGCACCGTGGGGCGGTACATGCCCGGCTGTTGGGGCGCGGCATCCGCTTGTGCGGGGGCCGCATATCCGCTGGCGGAAGCACCGGTGCCGTACTGCGCGTAATTGGCGGGCGACAAGCCCTCGGGCTGATACGCCGGAGGATTGGACGGAAGCGCATGCCCCGCAGAAACGGAAGGGAGCGCGGCGGGCGAAGGCTGTTGATAAGTGCGCGGCGCCGAAAGCGTGTAATCCTGCGGGTGGACGGAGAGATTGGGCCGGCGGAGATAGCGCTGCACGGCCTGGGCGCGCTTTTCCTGCCGGGTCAGCGGGTCCGCATCCGGCTGGGGAGGAAGGCCCAAAATTTCTTCGTCTTTTAAATTGGTCAACAAACGGCGCTCGTGATTTTGCTGTTGTTTGGCTTGCGACTGCAACTGGGACGACGCATGATACGACATCACCCGCAACGCCGCCAGGCCAATCGCCAAAAGGGCCAGCACAAATAAAATAAATTTTACCCACCGTTTTGTATTTTCCATATTATTTTTTAGCCAGCGAAAGCGGCGTTCCGCGCACTTTGGCGGCATTTATCTCCAATTTTTCGTTTAACTGCACTTGTAAGGCTGCCATATCCCGGCGGTATTTTTCCCCCGCGCGGGCCAGGTCGGCCTGCATTTGGCTTAAGCGCGCCGGCTTGCGCACCAGGGTGTTGGCGGCGTCGCGGTATGTTTCAAAAATATCCCGCGTTCGCAGGACGGCTTCTTTGCCGTATAATTGTTCAAATTGTTTTTCCACCGCTTGGTGGGCCGCAATCAGTTTGGCCCGCAGGGCAACCGCCTGCTGTTCGGACAGCGCCGCAATCGGGTCGCCAAATTCGGCCGCTACGGCGTCAAAACCTTGGTCAGCCTCCTGACCCACCCGCTTTAACTCGCGCTGTAAATCGTCGCGGTTCTGCACCATAGAAAGGGCCAGGGCGTAATCGTCGGCCATTTTTTGCAGCACCGGTTCCATTTTTTGCGCACACACGGCGCCGTAATCGTGCGAAATGCCATCCAGCATTTTGGCGGCGGCCGCTTGTAACGCTTGTGTGGACTCGCGGCGCTGTTCCGCGTCCGGCGCGGCCCAGGAAAGCGTTTTTTGCCGGGCGGAAAAATCGGCCAATTTTTGCGAATATACAGCCGTTTGTTCGTCCAGTTTCGCCGCAAAATCCTGCGGGGTGTGCGCGTCCAACGCCGCTTGCACGGCGTCATCGCGAAATTGCGCCAACAGGGCAGAAGTTGCGTCCGCCGTCTGCCGGGCGAAATGTTCCCGCACGGCCGCTTCCAGCGCGTTCTTTTGCGCAAATACCAGGGTGGAAAGCCGCACGTCCTGCACGGGAGGAAGCAATTCTTTCAGCACGTCCGCCTGCACCAGCCCGTCCTGCACAATGGGTTGGGAACGCTCCTGCGCCAGCGCGCGGAATTTGCGCGCTTTATGTACGTAGCGCTCCACGTTGTCCGCCCGGGCGGAACGGCGTTTAGGGTAAACGTCTTCCTCAGACGGCGTGCAGGCACACAGGCCCAAGCAAACCAAGCAAGCCAAAGCAAGAGGCGTTTTCATATTTCCATTATACCCCAAAAAGGGGCGTTTGTCATCCGGTATCCGAACGCGCGTGCGTAGGGAAATACCGCCTGCAAAAAGCCCCGCCGAAGCGGGGCCGTGTGAAAATTACGCTTTCGTAATTTGGATACCCAATTCTTTCAGTTGGATATCGTCCACCGTGTTGGGCGAGTCCGTCAGCGGGCAGACCGCCTGAGCCGTCTTGGGGAAGGCGATAACCTCGCGGATGGAGTCTTCGCCGGCCAACAGCGCGGTGATGCGGTCCAACCCCAGGCCGATGCCTCCGTGGGGCGGCGCGCCGGCTTCCAGCGCGTTTAACAGCATGCCGAAGCGGCGGGCGGATTCTTCCTTGGAGTATTTCATCAGGGCCAAAATGCGTTCCTGCACTTCGCGGCGGCAGTTGCGCACGGAGCCGGAGGCCAGTTCGTTGCCGTTGAGCACCAGGTCAAACTGATACGAGCGGACGGAGCCGGGATTCTTTTCCAGGTTGGGCAGGTCTTCTTCCACCGGGGCCGTAAAGGGGTTGTGGGCGGCGTCCCAGCGGTTTTCTTCCGGGATGTATTCCAACAGCGGGAAGTTGGTAATCCACGCAAACGCCCATTCGCTTACGCGCGGGAGCTCTTTTACGAGTTCCTTGCGCAACGCGCCCATAAACGTTTGGCAGGTGTGCAGGTTGGCGTCGCTGCCGATGAAGATAATGTCCCCGTCCTGCGCGCCTACGGCGGCTTTGACGGCGTTCATTTCCTGCGGCGTAAAGAATTTGGCGGACGGACCTTCAAACGCATCGCCTTTCACTTTCAGCCACACGAGGCCTTTGGCGCCGTTTTTCTTGACGAGTTCGGTCAGTTTGTCCAGGTGACCGCGGGAGTAAGCCGCGCCCTTTTCGCCGCGGATGGCGCGAATAGCGCCGCCGGCGGCCAGGATTTCTTTAAACACTTTAAAGCCGGTATTTTTGAAAACGTCGTTGACGTTTTTCATTTCCAGCGTGTAGCGCAAATCCGGCTTGTCGGACCCGTATTTTTCCATGGCGTCGTGGTAGGAAAGTTTCGGGAACGGAACGGTGATGTCTTTGCCGGCCGTTTTAAATAATTCTTTCATCAGTCCTTCCACGATTTCGTGAATGTCGT
>CALUZE010000066.1 GCA_944325235.1 uncultured Elusimicrobiales bacterium
TAAATCATCGCAAAGTTTTTGCCGTCGGTCTTAACGGACACGCGGCCTTCTTTGGTTTCGCGGTCGGAACGTTTGGCCATATCCGCCAAGCCTTTCTTGCGCAGGAATACGATGGCTTGTTCCATATCGTCTTTGCATTCCACCAGGGCTTTTTTGCAGTCCATCAGGCCAGCGCCGGTTTTTTCTCTAAGGGCTTTAATATTTTCGGCTAAAGACATTTTTTTCTCCTGTAAAAGGTTAAATCTGAGGGGGAAAGTTCCCGGACGGGCCGGGAACTTTCACACAATCGTTATTTGGCTTCTTCGGCCGGAGCTTCTTCTTTGGCTTCGGCTTTGGGTTCCGCTTCGCCTTCGGCTTTCGCTTTGGCTTTTACGGTTTTTTTGGCTTTGGAAGCAGCCGGCTTTTTGGCGGCCGTTTTCTTTTTGGCGGCCGGTTTTTCGGCTTCTTCGGCTTTTTCTTCCGCTTTGGCGGCCGGGGCTTCTTCTTTGGCCGGTTCTTTGGCGGGTTCTTCCACCTTCACCGTTTCTTCCACCACAACGGCTTTGGCCGGTTCGGCTTTTTCGGCCGCGAGCATGGCGGATTCAAAGGCCTGGGCCATCACCGGGTTTTCGGCGGGTTGATTTTCGGCGGCTTTGACGGCTTCCAGCTCGGCTTTGCCTTCCAGGATGGAGTCGGCAATCGCGCTGCAGAACAATTTGATGGAGCGGGCGGCGTCGTCGTTACCGGGTATCGGTACGCTGATCATATCCGGGTCGGCGTTGGTGTCGCACACGGCTACCACCGGGATGCCCAACGCGTGGGATTCGCGCACCGCACCGGCGGTGTCCACCGGGTCAATCACAAAGACCACATCCGGCAATACTTTCATATCGCGGATGCCGCCCAGCAGTTTCTGCAAGCGGTTCATTTCTTTGGTCAAGCGGCTGGCTTCTTTTTTGGAAATAGCTTTAAACACGCCGGAGGATTCCCATTTTTCCAATTCGTTCAATCTTTCAATAGATTTCTTGACGGTTTGGAAGTTGGTCAGCGTCCCGCCGAGCCATTTTTCGTGGATGCAGAACGCACCGCAGCGGGCGGCTTCGGCCTGGATAGCTTCCTGGGCTTGTTTCTTGGTGCCGACGAACAAAAATTTAGCGCCTTTTTTGCTTTCTTCTTTAATAAAAGCGCAGGCTTTTTTGAGTTCCTTGGCGGTTTTTTGTAAGTCTAAGATATGGACGCCGTTTCTTTCTCCGAAGATAAAGCGGCCCATTTTGGGGTTCCAGCGGGAAGTTTGGTGCCCAAAGTGCACACCGGCTTCCAGCATGGCTTTCATAGATACGTTGCTCATGTTTTCTCCTGTGGCCGCAGCCTAAATTAGGGAAGGGGCTTCCCCGGTGGCATTGGCCTGGGGTGTCGTCGGGACTGGCTTTGATTTACGAACTTTTTTCGCTATCCCGCTCATATTACACCTTATGGCTATTATAGCATAAAAAAACGGCCAAGCCAATTGCCTGCCGTTGGGTGCGTATTTTTATGTATGCCTTACAACTATATTATACCTAATTGAACATAAAAAAACCGCGGGAGAAACCTCCCGCGGCGTAAAACCAACCGACGTTAGAAGCGCCCGTTGACGAGCACCATCGCCGGGAACCAGCCGTTTTCGGCAATGTTCAAAATACCGATTTGCAAGCCTTCAATGGCTTTGGCATAGTTCACAAAACCCAGCTGCAAGCCGTGCATGTATTCGGCCTGGTTGAAGAAACCCCACTGCAAGCCGGTCGCGCTGTGCATAGACAAGTTGACCAACCCCAATTGGGCACCGGTCAGGTCATCGTTTTTGGTCAGCAACCCCATTTGCGCGCCTTTCACCTGGTTGGCCAGGTTGACGATCCACGCCATGCTGACGCCTTTGAGTTCATATTCGGTCTGCGCGAAAAGAAAATCCCACTGTAAGCCCGTAACGGTGGCCGTTTTGGACCCGATACCGAAATCCAGACCGGTAATGTCTTGCTTGTTGGCCGGGACCGCGATGGAAATATCATCCCACAAGGAGAGTTTTAAAACTCCCGTTTCCGCCGAGGCGGGCAATACCGTCGCCACCAGCAAGGCTGCTAAAACAGCTAGTTTTTTCATATGTGTTTTTTCCTCCGTTTGATTGCCAAGATATCTTGGATGTTTTTTATTGTAGCAATTTAATCCGTTTTTTTCATATAAAAATCAGATTAGAAAGTGATAAAATAATAATAAGAGGTGACTTATGAAAATAAACTTGGTTTCGTTTAACCCCTTATCGGCGGATATTGCCGGCAATGCAAACGCCATCCGCCAACTGCTGCGCGCGCCCGCGCCCAAGGCGGATTTACTGGTTCTGCCCGAGGCGGCTTTGTGCGGCTGCCCGCTGTTTGATTTGTTTGACGACAAACGGCTGCTTGCGCAAAACGCGGCCGCTTTAAAAGAGCTTGCCAAAGAAACCAAGGAAACGGCCGCCGTGCTGGGTTATATGGACCGCCAGGACGGACAGAGCGTAACGGCCGCTGCGTATATATATAAAGGAAAAGTCACCAAAATTTTTGACACGCAAACCCTGCCTTTTAAAGGCCAACAGCTCCAGGTGGTGCTGGGCACGCCCGAAGAAATCCGCCCGGACCCGGACGCCGACGCCGTGCTGTTTTTGACGGCCCGCCCGTACCTGAAAGGCAACATCGCCCCGCGGTTGGACGCGCTTAAAAAGGCGGCCAAAAAGTACGCCGTGCCGATGTGCCTGTGCAACCTGTTGGGCGGCGGGGACGGAATGATTTTTGACGGGCTGGTGGCCGCGGCCGACAAAAAAGGCACCCTGGTGCTGGCGGGGGAACCCTTCCGCGAGCAGGTGCTGACGTTGGACACGGACGAAAAACACGAACCCGTTTCGTACAAAAAACCCGTGCAGGAAGAACTCATTGACGCCCTGGCCTTCGGCTTGCGCGATTACGTGCACAAAAGCGGAATGGACAAAGTGGTGTTTGGGTTAAGCGGCGGGATAGACTCGGCCTTTACGGCCGCGTTGGCCGCCAAAGCACTGGGGGGCGAAAGCGTGTACTGTGTGTCGCTCCCGTCGTACTGCACCAGCGATTTAAGCAAAACCCTGGCCGGGCAGCTGGCGCGCCGGTTGGGCGTAAACCTGGAAGAAGTGGGCGTTGTGCCCGCGCTGGCCAGCGTCAAAGAGGCGATGTCGCACATCGTGTCGCACCCCAAAGACGCGACCGAACAGGAACTCCAGTCGCGCTTGCGCACCACCGTGTTGGGCGCGCTTGCCAGCGAATACAAAGCCATGCTGATTTCTACCGACGATAAAAGTGAATGCGCCGTGGGTTCCTTTGTACTATATGGCGATGCGGGCGGCAGCCTGCAGCCGATTGGCGATTTGTACAAAAGCGAAATTTATGAGCTGGCCGAGTATTTAAACAAACAGGGCGAAGTCATCCCGCGCGGTATTATTGAACGCGCGCCGACTTCGGAACTGAGCCCGAACCAAAAAGACGAGGACCACCTCCCGCCCTACTCGGTGCTGGACAAAATCCTGCGGGCTTACCTGGAAGAAGGCTTGAATGCTGCCGACATCGCCAAAAAATACCGCGTAAAAGCGGCCGTGGTGCAGGACGTGCTGCACCGCGTGAACCAGGCCGATTTGAAACGCCGCCAAACGGCGCCCGCCTTGCAGGTGAGCGCGCACCCGTTTGCCTCCGTACTGCGGCCGATTATCAAAAAAATTAATTTATAAGCCTATGCGCCGCTTGTTCTGTTTGCTGTTTGTATTGGCGGGATTGCCTCTTGGCGTGTGCGGAGGGGGAACGCTGTTTTTGGGCCCGACGTATCTGAAGGTGGACGAAAACGGCAATTTCTCCCGCGTGGAAAAAGAACCCGAAGGCGCCGCCTTTGATAATTT
Source organism: uncultured Elusimicrobiales bacterium (assembly GCA_944325235.1). Classification (GTDB taxonomy): domain Bacteria; phylum Elusimicrobiota; class Elusimicrobia; order Elusimicrobiales; family Elusimicrobiaceae; genus Avelusimicrobium. The sequence continues at coordinate 3,908 of CALUZE010000066.1, forward strand.
TTGGGCGTACCGCCATATTCCGTCGGACAAAAAACTCACCGGCAAAGGCGTGAAAGTGGCCGTGGCGGACAGCGGTATTTCTTCCCATCCCGAATTTAACGGCAAACATATTTTAGGGCAGGATTTTACGCTTTCCGGTTCGCTGGCAGACGTGAAAAACCACGGCACCGGCGTGGCGGGCATTATCGGTGCGCGCGGCGTGCGCTTTACGGGCGTGGCCCCGCAAGCCGAAATTTGGGTGTACAAAATAGACGACGGCAGCCGCTTAATCGGCCCCCAGGCCGCCGCCAATGCCTTAAATACCATTCTGGCTTACAACGAGGCCAATCCCCACGATAAAATTACCGTCATCAATTTGAGCTACGGCGTGTCGGGCGGAGGGTCCATCCAGCTGACCAACGCCATCAACCGCGCGCACGATTCGGGCGTGACGGTGGTCGTGCCGGCGGGGAATTTCGGGTACCCGGGCGTATTTTACCCGGCCAATTTGTCCACCGTGCTTTCCGTAAGCGCGCTGGCGGCGGACGAAAAACATTTGTACGTCAATTCCGCCTACGGGCCGGAAGTGGATTTTATCGCCCCGGGCGACCGGGTGTACACCGCCTCGTCCGACGGCGATTATACGCTGATGAGCGGCACTTCGGCCGCGGCGGCGTTTGTATCGGCCGCGGCGGCGCTGGCGGTGGAAGGATTAACTAAAAAACTGGGCCGCTATCCCACCGCCGAAGAAGTGAAAGACGCGCTGAAAGCGGCCGCCTCCAAAGTGTCCGGCCTTCCGGACATCGCCCAGGGAAACGGGCTCATTGACATTCAAAAACTAGAGCAACAAGTAGGTTCTTCCAAATGACTGCTGCCGTAAAAAGACCCCGCAAAATTATTCGCCGTAAACTGTTTAATTTAACCAGCCCCATTTTTGTAGAAACGCTGCTAATTATGCTCACCGGTGCGGTGGACGTGTTTATGCTCAGCCGCTATTCGGACGAAACCGTCGCCGCCGGCGGCGTGGTGAACCAGCTGCTCAACCTGGTGTTTATTTTGTACGGCATTACTACGCTGGGCACGTCGGTATTGTGCTCGCAGTATTTGGGCGCGCGGCAGAAAAAGAACGTCGCGCAGGTGATTGGCGTATCGCTGTTGGCCAACCTGCTGATGGGGTTGCTGGTCAGCGCGGGGCTGTTCTTTTTTGCCAAGCCGTCGCTGCAGCTGATGGGGCTTGACGATAATTTAATCGGCTACGGCGTGTCGTATATGAAAATCGTGGGCGGGTTCTCGTTCCTGCAGGCCCTGTCCATGACGCTTTCCGCCATTTTAAGAAGCCATAACAAAGCCTACTACCCGATGTTTGTGACGCTGATGATTAACATCTTAAACGTGATTGGCAACTACCTGCTGATTTTCGGCCATTTTGGGGCGCCGCGCCTGGGCATTACGGGGGCGGGTATTTCCACGTCGGCCAGCCGGTTGGTGGCCATCTGCCTGCTGGCGTATTTGCTGTTTTCCCGCGTGACGCCTTTCCCTTCGTTAAAACTGTTTAAACCGTTCCCGTGGGACAAAATCAAAAACCTGCTGACCATCGGTCTGCCGGCGGCGGGGGAACAGGTGTCGTATAACTTGTCGCAGGTATTGATTACGTATTTTTCCGTGATGCTCGGCACCGCCGCGCTGACGGCGCGCACGTATGCGATGAGCATTGTAATGTTTTCGTACGTGTTTGCCATGGCCATCGGGCAGGGGGCGGCCATTTCCATCGGCCACTTGATTGGCGAGGACCGCGACAATGCGGCCTTCTCGGTGGAAAAGTATTCCATCAAACTGGCGATGTTGGTCAGCGTTTGTATTTCGGTGCTGACGGCACTGGTGGGCACGGACATTTTTAAACTGCTTTCGTCCAACCCGGAAGTGATTTCCATCGGTGCGACGGTGCTGTATATTGACGTGGTGCTGGAAATCGGCCGGGCCGTCAACATTACGTCGGTCAACTCGCTCAATGCGGCGGGGGACGTGATGTACCCGTTCATCACGGGCGTGCTTGTGATGTGGGGCGTGGCCACGCTGCTTTCCTACGTGCTGGGCATTTGGTGGGGCTGGGGGCTCAACGGGATTTGGCTGGCCATGGCGCTGGACGAAAACATCCGCGCGGTGGTGTTTGAACGCCGCTGGAAAAGCCGCAAGTGGGAAAACAAAAGTTTCACCCGCCGCGCCTGACGGAAAAGCGGGTTATTTGCTAAAATATCTGTATGACCGAACATTCGTTTTACCGGGATTACGACGTCCCGCAGGATTTGCAATTTAAAACGGCCGACATCATCCGCATGGGGGGCTTGGATTGTTCCGCCCAAATCAGCCCCAAGTATTTTGCGGACGTGCTGGAAGCCCCCAATAAAATTACCAAGGTAACGGTGGCACTGTCGTTTTCCGTCGCTACGAACGAAATTTTGGTGCGGGGCAAAGTAACGGGCCTGCGCCAGGTGCAGTGTGCCCGCTGCTTAAAAATGACCGAACAGAATTTTGCAGAAGAATTTTTGGAAACATATAGCAACAAGTCGGAAATAATTGATATAATGTTACTGGTAAGGCAAACGCTGGCTTTGACGGATGACATCCGTTTTTTGTGCAAGCCCGATTGCAAGGGGCTGTGCCCCCAGTGCGGACAGGATTTAAACGTCGCTCCGTGCGGGTGTAAGCCGGCGAATTTGTCCCCTTTTGCCGTATTGAAAGGGAAATTTAAGTAACATTCTTGTTGAATTTACTAGAGTAATATAGGAGTTATACCAATGCCGAATCCAAAGAAAAAACACACTCGTTCCCGCCGGGACATGAGAAGATCCCACAATTCCGGAGTAGAATTGCCGCAGCTCGTGGCCTGCCCGAATTGCCATTCTCCCAGACTGCCGCACAACGTCTGCCCGACCTGCGGGTTCTATAAAGACAGAGTGGTTGTGGCTCAAAAAGCCAAAGCCGAAAAGACTGAAGAAGCCAAATAACGGTTTACTATGAAAATAGCCCTGGACGCATTAGGCGGAGATTTTGGCGCGACACCCAACGTGTTAGGCGCTTTGAAGGCCGCCAAGAATCTGAACCTGGAGGTTATCCTGGTAGGCGACGAAGTTGTGCTGCGCCGGGAACTCCGTGCGTTGGGCTACGCGGACGTGCCTAAGCATATTTCCATCGTCCACGCTCCCCAAACCATTGACATGGGCGCGGAACCCGCCAAAGAA
>CALUZE010000067.1 GCA_944325235.1 uncultured Elusimicrobiales bacterium
TGTCTTCCGCGCCGCTTTCCAGCCGGGCCAGCGTTTGGGCAAACAGGGCCTCAATATCGGCCAGCGTATCCAACCGCACGAATGTGCCGCGCACGTCCGCCGCGCCGGCGAAATCCCGTATCCAATAGCCGGCCGTTTTGCGGCTGCGGTTTACGCCGATGCGCTCGCCGTAATAGGCCACATTCTCGCGGATGAGGTCCCGGTAAATGCGCAAGCGGCTGACGGGCGTGTGGGACGAAGGGGCTTTGCCTGCAAACGCGTCCGCAATATCCCGGAACACAAACGGGTTTCCCACCGCACCGCGGCCAATCATCACGCCCGCGCAGCCGGCGTCCAAAAAGGGCTTTGCCGTTTGCGCGTCCACAATGCCGCCGTTACCGATGACCGGAATTTTTACCGCCGCGCACGCCTCGGCCACCGCGGGCACGTTGGGCGGCCCGGAATGGACGTCCACGGCTGCGCGCGCGTGCAAAATCACGGCCGAAGCGCCGGCGTTTTCGGCCAGTTTGGCCAGCCGCACGCTTAAAATTTCTTTGTGCGTCAGCGCGATACGCGTTTTGAGCGTGACCGGAATTTGGACGCTTTTTACCGCCGCCTCTATCAACCGCCCCAGCTTGGCTTCGTCCTTCATCAGTACGCAGCCGGCGCCGGCTTTGTTGATTTTTTTAACGGGGCACCCTGCATTTAAATCCACAATATCGGCCCCCTGTGCTTCGGCGTTGCGGGCGGCCTCGGCAATGGTGGCTTCGTCCGAACCGAAAATTTGCATAGAAACGGGGTGCTCTTTCGGGTTGACGCGCAGCATACGCCCGCTTTTGGCATTGCCGTAATGCAGGGCATGGGCGGACACCATTTCCGCACACACGATCCCCGCGCCGCCTTTTAAGCACAACACGCGAAAAGGCGAATCCGTAATGCCCGCCATCGGCGCCAACAGCAAATTGTTGGCCGCCGTAAACGAGCCGACAGTCAGCGGGCGGATGTATTTCATGGCACTTTTTTCCAGCGTCCCATTTCCGGCTTTTCCACGGTTTTTTGGCGGACCAGGCAGGAACGCATAATTTGGCGGGCTTCCACAAAAGTGTTTTTAAATTCCAGCGAATCAATAAAATCATCGTGCCCGAAGCCGCCGGCCAAAATGTGGTCCGTCACGGCAAAGCGGTACGTTTCCTGCGGGCGAATGACCCGGCCGTTATCCAACGTGACCCGGCGGATTTTGCGGCCACGGGGCGTGTCGGCATACGTTACGGAAAAACCGGCAATTTGCGGGAAGTTGTCCTTGGCGTTTAACGAAGATTCCAACGCCTTCAAAAAGGCTTCCCCTTTGATGGTGATAAACGTGATGTTATCCCCGTACGGGTAGGCTTTGTACAAATCGTATTCGGTCAGTTTGCCGGCGGGAAGAGAGCTGCGGATAGAGTCCGAATTTAAAATAGCGCCGTCCAGCCGCGACCATTTATACATGCACTGCGTCAGCAAGTCCCCCAAGGCGGATTCCTGCGTAAGCGAAGTGGTAATTTCCGCCGGCAATTCGGCCACGCGCGCGTTCATTTTCCGGCGGGTTTCCGCCCGCAGCGTAGCGGCCCGCTGGGCGATATCGGCGTCTTCGCCGTAGGTTTCTTTTAGCAGGGCAATGTCTTCAAACGTCATATCCCGCAGTTGTTTATTTTTGTCAAAGGACAGGCGGATGTGGGCCACGCTGTCCAATTTGGAGCCGGGATAGACAATGAGCGTCTGGTTGATTTGGTCGGTTTCGGCGTTTTCGCGGTCTTTGTTGGAGCTTAAAATCAAATCAATGCCGGTGGTTTCTTCGGCGATGGACGTTTCGCTGACGCTGTTTTCCTGTGCGGCCGCCAGCGAGCTGAGCACGATGACCGCGTCCACGCCTTTTTCCCGCAGCAGGGAAGTCATTTCCTGCGCCACTTGAACGGGGTCTAAGGCTTGCAAGCCCAACAGGCGGGCTTTGTTTTTGTTGACGGTTTGCGGGTCTATCAACCCGAAAATGCCGATTTTAATGCCGTTTACCGTGCGGATTTGATAGTCGTGCATCGGCCAGGGAATTTGGTTTTCCAGCCGCAGGTTGGACACGACAAACGGATACGGCAGCTTTTGCACGATGTTGCGCAGGGACGGCCAGCCGTACACCAAATCTTTATCACTGATTGTGGCCGCCGTATACGGCAGGGTGTTGGCCAGCTCGGCCACGTAAGTGCCTTTGGTCATGGTGCCTTCGGGCGCGGAACCGAACCAGTTGCCGCCGTCAAACAGCAAAAAGGCCCCTTCCCGTTTTTGCAAAAAGTTTTTCAAAACGGCGTAGCCGCCCGCTTCGCGGTTGTCCCAGCGGGGCTCGGGGCGGGACCAATAAAAGCCTTGTACGTCCGCCGTAAAAAATACGTCTATATGGGTGCGCGCATCCCGTCCGCACGCACCCAATAAAATCAGTCCTGCCAACACCCACCAAAAACTTTTTGCACGCATATTACCGCTGGCGAATCCTCCCGGTTTCCGGCGCGGACACCTTACCTTGGCGCAACGCGTCTTCCATTAAATCGCGGATGGTTTTGGAGCCGACGGTTTTTTTGTCTTCGTCCGCAATACGCTTAAACATCCAGCCTTCGCTGCCGCCGCCCGCAATGTAAGTGTTGGTGGCCAGCGTGTATTTACGCCGGTTTTGAATCGGTTGTCCGTCTACCAAAATTTCCAAATCTTTAATTTTGCCTTTTTTGTTTTTCTTATACGTAATCGTCAGCCCGGAATACGAATACAAGCTGTCGGGCGCGAAACTTTTTTTGATAAATTTTTTCAAAAATTTGCCGTCCACCGTCACCAGTGTAATGGTGTTGTCAAAGGGGTGGATTTCAATTAAATCCCGTCGGGTTACCGGCCCTTTAAACATATCCACGCGCGTGCCGCCGTTGTTGTGCACGGCAATTTGCGTGCCGGCGTAGGTGCGGATTAAATCGGCAATCCAATCGTTCAGCGGCGCGTCCTGGCGGTCGGCCTGTTGGGGCGTGCGGGAAAGCGTTTCGGCCGCTTCGCCCAGCACTTCATCCACGCCCGGTTCGCGCAGGGAGTCGGCATATTCTTTGACGGCTTCGTCTTCGCCGGTTTGGGCCACCACGAGCGGAATCAGCTGGGACTTGGCCGACACCACTTTTCCGGTTTTATCGTCAGTTTCCACCGTCACGCGGCTGACGTTTTGCAAGTTGCAGCCGCTTTCCACAAACAGCGTGCCGCCGATGTATTTGTTTTGGAAAATCTGATGCGCGTGCCCGCCCAACACCACGTGCACGCGGCCGGCAAACTTGCGGCCGATGTCCTGCACGTAGGATTTGGTGCCGTGTTTTTCATCCTGCAAGGAATCGTGCACCAGCACCACCACGATATTGGGGTTTTTGGCTTCCACTTCGTCCAACGCTTTTTCCAGCGCCGCCAGCGGTTTGCCATAGGTGTAGAGTTTGGAAGGGTTCGTCGGTTCGCGGTTGGCCAGCCCGATCACGGCCACTTTCACGCCGTTTTCGTCAAACACTTTATACGGCAGTACAGACGGCGGATATTTGCCGGTGGCGGCTTCAAAAAAGTTGGCCGCCAACACCGCAAACTGCGCATTGGCCAACAGCGGGGCCAAGCCTTCGCCTTTGAAATCAAACTCATGGTTGCCGATGGTGGCCGCATCGTAGCTCATGCGGTTCATCATTTGTACGCCTTTTAACCCCTGGGAATTGCGGGTTTCCACGGTGCCGTTGGAAAAGTCCCCGCTGTCCAGCAGCATATAGCTGGCCGGACCGGACTTGATGACCGCTTCCAACGCGGCGTAGCCGCCCTGCCCGTGCTGGGGGGAGAAAAACCCGTGCACGTCACTGGTGTGATAAATCGTAGTCGTTTTTGCCGTTAAAATAAGCGGCGCGAGCAAAACTGCAACTAACAGCAACCAAGTTTTTTTCATAAGCCGTTTCTCCTTGCCGTACGGATACTTGTATGGTAACAAAAACGCCGTTTCCCCTTCAAGGAGAAACGGCGAAAATTTATTTTTCTATGATCCGTCCGGTTGTGGGCGGCACTAACGCGCCGGTTTTAAAATCGTCCTCCAACACTTGACGCATCGTTTTGGTGCCGGCCGGCTGCACGGCACCCGCGGGCAAGGTTTTAAATAATTTGCCTTCGCTGCCGCCGCCCGCTACATAAGAATTGACGGAAACCGTATATTGTTTGTCGGCTTGCAGCCGTTCGCCGCGTACCCAAATTTGCAAATCTTTAATTTTGCCGTTTTTGGTTTTGCGGTACGTCATGCTTAGCCCCGCATATGCCAGCCGGTTCCACGGCACAAGGCCGCCCGCCACCAATTTTTTTAGAAATTCCCCGCTGACTTGCGCCGTCACGACCGTGTTATCAAACGGATACAGGCTGATAATGTCGCGGCGGGTAATATTGCCTTTTGGCAAACCCACGCGCGCACCGCCCGTGTTGTGAATGCACACATCGGCCGGAGCATAGCGGCACGTAGCGTCCGCCACCCAATCGTCCACGGCGGAGTCCTTTTGGCCGGGCATGGGGGTGCTTTTGTCCAGCGCGGCGGCGGTTTGGCCGATGACTTCATCCACGTCTTTTTCGCGCAGTTTTTCGGCGTATTTTTTTACTTTGGCATTTTCTCCGGTTTGGGCAACGTCCAACGCAATCAGTTCCGACCGCGAAGCCAACACCTGGCCGGTTTTGTCATCCGTTTCCACGGTGACCTTGGTCACGTTTTGGAAATTGCTCCCGCCCTCGGCAAACAACACACCGCCGCGGCGTTCGTTCTGGAAGATTTTATGCGCGTGCCCGCCCAGCACCACGTCTACGCGGCCGGACAGCTGCCGCCCGATATCCCCCATATAAAAGGGTTGCCCGGGGCGGTCATCCGCCAGCGAATCATGCGCCAACACCACCACGACCTGCGGGTGCTGTTTTTCTACTTCGTCCAGCGCTTGCTTAAGCGCCGGGAACGGTTTGGAAAGGGTATATTTTTTGGTTTTTTTGGTGGGGTTTTGGTTGGCCAAACCAATCACCGCCACTTTTACGCCGTCCACCTTAAAAATTTTGTACGGCAGTACGCCTTTGGGATATTGATTGGTTTGGGCGTCTTTTAAGTTGGCGGCCAATACGGCAAAATCCGCTTGTTTTAATAACGCGTCAAAACCGTCGTCCTGGAACGCGAACTCGTGGTTGCCCACGGTGGCGGCATCGTAATGCAGGCGGTTCATCAGCTTAACGGCTTTCAGCCCTTTGGAACGTTGGGTTTCCACGGTGCCTTCGGCAAAGTCTCCGCCGTCCAGCAACAGATAGGGTTCCGTTTCTTTATCCAACACCGCCGCCAATGCGGCCGCGCCGCCTTGTCCGTTTTCGGGGTAAAAAAATCCGTGCGTATCGCTGGTGTGGTATAGCACAATTGTTTTAGCAAACAACGGCATGCCCAACAACACACAGGCCAAAACTGCTATATATTTACGCATATGCATACTCCTTTATAAAATAAAACCGCGCCCCAAGGGGAGCGCGGACAAATCAAGCGGCTAAACGCGAGAAAGGCGAAATTTTGCGCAGCCGTTCAATAATCGCCGGCAATTCTTTGAGCACCAGGTCAATATCGGCCTCGGTCGTTTGGTCCGACAGCGAAAACCGGATAGACCCGTGCGCAAATTGGAACGGCACGCCCATCGCGCGCAGCACGTGCGAAGGCTCCAGCGAGCCGGACGTGCACGCCGACCCGGACGAGGCGCAAACGCCCAAGTCGTTTAAGTACATCAAAATAGATTCGCCTTCAATGTAGCCGAAGCTGATGTTGGTGGTATTGGGTACGCGGTGTTCCGGGTCTCCGTTTACTTTTACATCCGGCACCGTGGCCAAAATGCCTTTTTCCAGCTTGTCGCGCAAGGCGGCAATCCGTTCGTTTGTGCCGTCGGTCAGGCGTTTTTGGGCCAGTTCGGCCGCTTTGCCTAATCCCACAATATACGGTACGTTTTCCGTGCCGGCACGGCGGTGACGTTCCTGGTGGCCGCCCATCAAATACGGCATAAACAGCGTGCCGCGGCGCACGTACAAGGCGCCCACGCCTTTCGGCCCGTGGAATTTGTGCCCGGAGAGCGAAAGCATATCCGCCCCCGCTTCCTGCACGTTGACCGGGATTTTGCCTACGGCCTGTACGGCGTCCGTATGAAAGAGGGCGCCCTTTTCGTGCGTCAGGCGGGCAATTTCGGCGATGGGGAAAATCGTTCCCGTTTCGCTGTTGGCCCACATCACGGACACCAAGGCCGTATCCTCATCCAGTACGTTTTTAAAGCGTTCCATATCAAAACGCCCCAGCGAATCCACCCCGATAAAATCCACCCGGTAGCCTTTGGCTTCCAGGTATTTATAGGGTTCCATAATGGCCGGGTGTTCCACGGCGGACGTAATGATGTGCTTCTTTTTGGGTTGCGTGCGCACGGCGGAAAAAATGGCGGTGTTGTCGCTTTCCGTGGCGCAGGAAGTAAAGATAATCTCGTCCGCGTGTGCGGCGCCGATAAAATCCGCCACCTGCTGGCGGGCGTGATCAATCACGTGGCGGTTGTTGCCGCCGAACGTGTGCATACTGGAGGCGTTGCCGTACTTTTCGGAAAAATACGGCAGCATCGCTTCCACCACGGCCGGAGCGCATTGGGTGGTAGCGTTGTTATCCAAGTAAATCACTTTCATATTAAGCCTGCTCCACGGTGAGGGATGGATCCACCTTTTCCTTCAGCGTTTTTTCAATAAAATTCTTGAGCGTGCCCGCCGCACCGGCGCAGCCGCTGCACATACCCGTCAGGCGGATCTTTACGGTCGTCCCGTCCAAATCCACCAGCTCGGCCGAGCCGCCGTCCATATTCAGTTTCGGGCGGACGTCTTCTTCCAGCACGAGTTCAATGGTTTTGATTTTTTCCACCACCGTCATTTGGGCAAACGGTTTCTTTTCCCCGGTGGACGGGGCCGCACTGGCGCCGTTTACTTTATCCAAAATCTTT
>CALUZE010000068.1 GCA_944325235.1 uncultured Elusimicrobiales bacterium
GTCTTCTTTCGGTTCCGAAGACAATTCTTTCAGCAGCGCGTCTTTGGCGGCTTCATCGGCCGACGGCGTGCTGGTGGCCTCTTGGGCGGCTTTGGGTTCGGCGGCTTTCAGGGCGTCGTCCAAAGTAGGTTTGGCGTTGGCTTCTTTTTGGGCGCGCAGCGCTTCGGCTTGGGCAGCCAAGGCCGAGGCTTGTTTGGGCGTTAATAAATCTTGGAAGGTGCTTTCTTTTTCTTCCTGGGTTTGCACGACTTTGGCGTTATACAAGGAATCTAACGCCGAGCGCAGAACCACTTCTTCTTCCGCTTTGGAGCCTAACGTTACTTCCGTAGGCGTGCTGTCCGCCTTTTTATCGCCCAAATCCACGGGGCCGAGCATATCCAAGGGTTTTTGTTGGGTTTGGTTTGCGGCGGCTACCATATCTTCCGCTTGCGTTACTAAACTTTCCGTGTTGGTAATGGGAGCGTCTTCGGTGGTGGGTTCCATTTCGTGGCGGGTGAGGGTAATGGTATTGTGTTGTTCTTCCTGCGGCGTATAGAAAGCCGGTTCGGCTTGTACCGCCTGCGGGGCCGCGTAATGCGCGGAAGAAAAGGCTTCGTCCAGCTTGTGCTGCATATCGTCCAGCTTGGTTTGCAGGCCGGAAATTTCGCGGGTTAACACGTCAATTTTTTCAAGCAACAGATGGGTTACATCCGTTCCGTCCGTCGGCTGTACGGCCGCGGCGGGCGCCGTTTGTGTGCGGAACACTTCCGACGCCGGAAGCGGCTGATCGGCGGGTTGTTCCACTTGGTCAAATTCAAAAATGCTGGAGGCTTTTACCCATTCCTGATTGCCGCCGGCGTTAATTTCCTCGGCACAGATCAGCGTGTCCGGGGTAAAGCCCGGAAGCGTTACCAACTTGTCCTCTTCGTAAGGACCCTCTACTTTGTCATTGATGTAGACCCAATATCTCATATGTTTCACCCTTGAAAAAATAAATGTAACACGGCACGATAAAAGCATAGCAAATTATCGCGCAATTTAACAGTGTTTTTTCTTCCGGCGCGTTTAGGCTTTGGAAGAAGCCCGCGCCTGCTTGTAGCGTTCCAACAAGTTTTCCAGTTCTTCCCGGCTGGCTTTTTTGGTTTGGATGTTGGCCAGCATATCCGTCATCAGCTCCAGGGAAGAGCCGTTTTCCAGCATTTCCAACACGAACTGCGAAATCCGGCGGTTGTAGGTACCGTTCAGTTCCCCCACCAAGGTGCGCAGGGCAAAGATGTGTTTTTCGCGGTCGGATTTCCAAAAGGTGTACGGCGCGAGCGACTCTTCAAAAAATTTCATCAGCTCGTCCGCCGATTTGGTGCCCAGGTAGCTTTTCATCACTTCCGGCGCCAGGCCCTGGGTGAGCGTTTGGGCCTTCAGGTCGCGCAGGTACTTGGCTTGTTTGGCGGCTTCCTCCTGGCTAAGCGAGCCCAGGAGCACTTTGCAGGCGAGTTCTTTGTTGTCTTTGGGGTCGCTGCAATACGGCAGCGATTGCAGAATTTCCCGCATTTCGCGTTCAATTTGTACAAACGTTTTTTTGCCGCCGAAGCGTTCGGCCAGGTCGTATTCGTAGCCGCTGTAGAGGCCTTTTTTGGAAAGTTCCCGCCGCAGCACTTCGCGTTCGCGCAGGGTGGACGCCTTTTGGCTGGCGTTTTCAAAACTGGCGGCCGTGCCGTCCAACAGTACGCGCACCGCCAGGCCCAGGTTTTCTTCCGGGCTGGAAACGTGCGGCAGTTTTTTAAGCACCGCTTCAAACGTGGCGGCGATGTCGGCCGGGGTCTTGGCTTTTAAATAGCGGCAGGCGATGATCAGCAAATCGTCTTCCAATAATTGGCCGTTTAACAGTTTGGACAACAGCGCAATATCCTGTGCGTCCTTGGCGGTGATTTGGCACAACATCACCCGCGCCGCCAGCGAGGCGCACAAGTGCTTGTCGGGGTTTTGCGCCGAAATCAGCTTAAGCAGGCGGTCAAACTCCTGCTGGAAAGCAATGCTGGCCGGCTGCGTGTAAAGCAGTTCCAGCTCGGCCGTGATTTTGACGGACAAGTGGTATTTGTCGGCTGTTTTAAAAATTTCCTTTTTGTTTTGCTTGGCCACTTTGGGCGAAGCCGCCAGCAGTTCGTCGGCCTTTTTAAGCAGAATGTTTACGGCGTGGAGGGCTTTGTCGGCGTCCGGCATATTGCTGTCCTGCACGTCTTTTAAGGCGGCGGCGAATTGCTCGTCAAAATACTTGCGCGAAGAAAACGACGCATACACTTCCAGCAGTTTGCCCGTTTCTCGGGCGGGCACTTCCAGCGCGGCGCAAAGCTCGCTGATGGAGGTGGAGTTGTTGTAAATGCGCAGTTGGCGCAAGGCCGCGGGAATGGTGATTTCGTCCAGTAAAATTTTAGCGACAATGGTATCCGTCATCGGCGAGTCGGAACTGAGTTGCGCGGCAATGTCGGCAATGTCCTGCTGGAGTTCGGACAGGGCTTTTTTGTCCTCCAACGTATAGACGAGTTTTGCGGCGTAGTCGTCGTCAATGGCGGGCAGCATATTGTAGATGGTGCCCAGCATACCGCTGCGTTTGTTTGCTTTGTCGCTCATAACCCTTCCTTTCAGCAGGCCTTTAACAGGGTGGCAATCTGCTTGTTGATTTCGTTGACCCGGTCCTCGTTTTGGATGAAAGCCAGGTTGGCCCGGATGCTTTCCACCGAGCATTTAATGCACGCCTGTAACAAGTGTTTGGCGCAGTATATGTCCGACAAAATAACTTCGGCCACGTCGCCTTTTATCTGATCCACTTCGCGCAGGCCGTGCATCGCGGCCGAGGCCGCATCCGCCGGCACGCGCGCGGCAAACAGCAGGGCGTCCTGCACGGCTTTCTCCCGTGCGGGGTTATCCTTGGACAGTTTTTTGGCCGTCAGGTATGCGGCATAGGCCTCGCCGTCCTGGCGGATATAGCCTTTCAGTTCGCTCTTAAAGGCGCTTAATCTTTTTAAACTTTGCGTCAGGCGCGGGCGGAGTTCTTCGGGCGTGGATTTGCGTTTGAGCGTGGTGCTTACGGCCATCATCGCTAGCGCACACCCCATTGCGCCCGCCATGGCGGCCGCCGCCCCCCCTCCCGGGGTAGGGTCGGACGACGCCAAGGCTTCCGTAAAGCGTTCAGCTGCGGTATACCATTCCATAGGGAGGCCTCACATAATGGTTCCGGATTCCAGGTCCGAATATTTTTTAATGCGCAGCATTTTCAGGCGGTCTTCGTCAATGCCGGTGCGGCTGAAGAACACGTGTTCAATGGCGCTGGCAGGCATAATGTAGCTGCCGCGTTTGACGCCTTTGGGGTCGGTCTTTAAGCCGAGCCACACGCAGAAGGTGGAAATATCGGTGAAATCTTTGGTTTCCAGTTCGGCGGCGGCGCGCTGGATTTTTTGCGCTTCGCCAAAGCCGTTGGTCAGCACCGCACTGTGAAAACCGCAGTTTTTGGCGGCGCAGATATCGCGGTGCGTATCGCCGATGACGTAGACGTCTTCCGGCGCGATTTTAACTTTAAATTTCTTTTCCGCGCGTTTGACGGCCGCCAGGAGCATTTCTTCGCGGGTGTGGCCGTCCTCGCCGTAGCCGCCGATGGCAAAATAGTGCCCCAGCTTGCTGGGTTCCAGTTTGATTTTGGCGCCTTCTTCCAGGTTGCCGGTGCCCAAGCCCAAAATGACGTCTTTGTCCTTAGAAAGCAGTTTTAAAAATTTTTCCACGCCGGGGATTAAATCGTACTTTTTGCAGCGCACGACGGCGTGCACTTCCACCGGCAAGAGCTCCAAGTATTTGGCTTTCATTTTTTTCATTTCGGCGGCGGTGGGTTTTTTGCCTTTTTTAATCAGCGAATAGACAATGGAAAAATTGTCCAAATCCGTCCGGCCCGAAATCAGCGAATGGTCAAATTCCGGGTTGACGCCGTAAAGTTCTTCCATCGTCTTTTTTAACGCCGTGCGTCCAGCTCCTCCGGCATTAACCAGCGTTCCGTCCAAATCAAATAAAACCAGCTTTTTCATTTGTTTTCTCCTTGTTTGACCATACCGGTCACGATATATGCCCCGCTGATGGCGAGGACCATGCCCAGTACCTTTACTGCAGTAATTTTATCTTGTCCTAACAGGACCGCAAGCACAAACGTCATTACCGGGTACGACAGGATAATGGCCGTTGCTTTGCTCAAATCCATATGGCGTATGGCCTGATACCAAAACGTATTGCCCAAAAAGTAATTTACCACCGCGCACAGCACCAACATACTCCACAGAGTGGCGTTGCTTTCAAACACCAGCGGGCCTTGGAAAAGCGCCAAATAAATCACCAGCACCAGCAAGGCCGGCATGGCAAACAGCGCCCGCGCCGCGGCGATTAACTGCGGCGGCATTTGGGCCGGCAGTTTTTTGGCGCAGATGTGGCTGAGTTGGAACATCCACAAACAGCCGATAATCATCAAATCGCCCTTTAATTGCACCGTGGTGCCCGCCTGCCATAAAAGCAGTCCAACGCCCAATAAAATAAGCAGGGAGCCGCCAATTTGCCGCACCGTCGGGTGTTCCTTTAGCAGAACGGCCGATAAAATAAGCGAATAAATAATTTCAAACTGGTTTAAAATCGCTCCGTTTACAGGCGTGGTGTAGTTGAGGGCAATCATAAAAATCGTCATCGGCAGTGCCGTGCCGAAGGTGCCCATCGCCAAACACTGCGGCCAGACTTTTTTGTCCAGCAGAATTTTCCACCCGCCCGTTTGGCGGATATACGGCAAAAAACAAACGGACGCCACCGCACACGCCAGCAGAATAAACAACGCCGACGTAACGTACGGCACCGCCGCTTTGCTGATGACCAAATTGGCCGCCGTGGCGAACCAGGCAATCCAAATCGCAAAAACCGGTGCAATGCGAAACATAAAATCTCCTGGATATATTGTACTTAATTCCGAACGGGTAGGAAAGATTAATGCCCTTCTTTTTTTACGGTCAGGCTCACCCAATACGCCCCGCCCAGCGTAAGCGCCAGGCCCGCAAACTGGTGCGTGCTGACGCTTTCCAGCCCCAGCAGGGCCGAAATCACCAGCGAAAGCACCGGGTACGATAAATAAATTGCCGTTACTTTGCTTAAATCCAGCGCGCGGATGGCTTTGTACCACACCACCATCGCCAGCCCGTATTTAAATAGCCCGGTATAGCCCAGCACGGCAAACATCCGAGCGTTGGGTTTTAGCACAAACGGTTCCCCCCACACCCACATAGCGGCCAAAATCACCGCCAGGGCCGGCAGGGCAAACAGGTTGCGCGCCATACCGATGACGCGGTAATCCAGGTGTTGGGGCAGTTTTTTGGCCACGGTGGAGCCGGCCTGCAGCATCCAGGTGCTGCCCACGATAAGCAAATCCCCCGTCCAGCGCGGGGTGTATTGCTCTTTGACTAGAATAATCAATACGCCCGCCACAATCAGCGCACTGCCCAACAGCTGTTGGCGGCTGGGAAACTCCTTTAAAAAAATACCGGCAAAAAGCAGGGAATAAAGCAGTTCGGACTGCTGCAAAATGGCGGCGTTGCCCGGTGTGGTGTAGTGGAGCGCAATCAGCGAAATGGTAAACGGCAGCGCCGTGCCGAACGTGCCGATAAACAGGAATTTCCAGCAGGTCTTTGGGGATAGTAATTCCCCCCATTTGCGGTTGCGGGTAATCCAGGGCGTAAAGTATAAAACGCCGATGACCGTGCCCAAACAAACCAGCACGGCCGGGCTGATTACGCCCACGGCGTATTTGCCCGCGATAGGGGACAGACCGACAATAGCCCAGCAAACCCAGGCCGCTAAAAGGGGTGTCATAAATGCTCCGTTATGCCAAATAAAAACCCGGGCTGAAACCCGGGTTATAAAAAATGCGCAGAGAGGGACTCTCCCTCCGGTCGTTTCCCTGACGGCAAACGCCTGCGGTCCGGGCTCGCGGTATGCGCCTTTCGCGTTGCTCAAACGCATACAACGCTCCGCCTTTCTCGTCCCAGCGCGGGCAAAGCAGTTTGCCCGCTTTAGGCTAATAAAAACCCGGGCTGAAACCCGGGTTATAAAAAATGCGCAGAGAGGGACTCGAACCCTCAAGCCTTGCGGCATGCGCCCCTCAAACGCACGCGTATACCAATTCCGCCACCTGCGCGAAAATCTATGTCCAACGAGGGGTAAAAGAACTGTCGTCTTGCAACACGTATATTCTAGCAAAAAAAGCTATACCGTGCAACAAAACACTCCCCCGCATACGCAGGGGAGCCGAAAACTTATTTGCCGGTTTGGACAGGGGCCGCAGCCGCCGGGATTTGCACGTTATCCAACACGGATTCGGACGATTTTTTGTTGGAGGCAATCGTCAAAACGATGGAAGTGCACATCAATATCGCGGCCAAAAGAGCGGTGAATTTGTTGACGGCGTTGAAAGCGGTGGGGCTGGCAAACAAGTTATCCGCGCCCGACGCACCGAAAATGCCGGCGGCAGAACCTTTGCCGCTTTGCAAAAGGACGAGTAAAATCAAAAGAATGCAGACGATAAAGTGCAACGTCAGAATTAAAGTGTACATTTGAGTAATTCTCCTGTAAAAATAACAATAGTATTATACAAATTTTTACTCAACTGTGTGCAGGTATGGCAAGCAGGCGCAAATGAGCCGGGCAACCGAACGGGACTGGAACGCGGAAGTGCCAAGGCCACCAAGCCGGGCAATTCTTTTGGCGTAAATAAGCCGGGCCCCTTGCGGGACCCGGTTTGTGTCAGTAAATTACGGAACAATAAGAATTGCCGTCTTATTTGGCCAAGGCCACCAAGTCGGCAATTCTTTTGGCATAAAGAAGCCGGGCCCCTTGCGGGACCCGGTTTGTGTCAGTAAATCACGGAACAGCAGGAATTGCCGTGCCGGATGTGGGCAGGGCAGGGAAGGCGGGCAGATCTCGGGGCGCGCAGAAGCCGTGCCCCAA
>CALUZE010000069.1 GCA_944325235.1 uncultured Elusimicrobiales bacterium
CGGAGGTGCCTTATGAAAAAGCTCTTAGACGGATACAGCTGGGTAGCAGCGTTGGTTGCGGCGGCGGGAGCGTTACTTTTGTGGGGAACCCGGCCGGTGGCGGCCGAACCTTCCCCGTTTGAAACGCTGCGCCGCCAGATGCCGGCCAAGTTGGATTTGCTGCGGGAACGGGTGGACGAAGCCGGCGGAAAAGACGTGCGTTTGGCCCTGGTGCTTGCCGCACAGAACGAGGACGCCCACACCGTGGCCACTACGGTGCTGGTGTACCAACAATACCCGCGGGAGCGGCAGTTGGCGGTGTTGTTGGCGGCGGCGGTCAAGTTCCATAAAGAGATGGGGTTAATGCAGCGGGTGGAGGATAAATCCCTCAAGCAGGCGCTGGCACAAGCGCCCGAAGAAATGTCCGGCATACAGGGAATGTTCCAAACGGTGCAGGATATGCTGAATATGACGCCGCAGCAGCTGCAGGCGGCCGTGGCCAAAGCGCAGCGGTTTAACGTGCAGCGCAAAACGGCCGAAGCGGTGGCGCGCACCGTCAAACATCAGCTGAACGGGGAAAAACCCGCACAAAAATAACGATTCGTTTGTAAAAAAGAGGGGCGGAATTTTCTTCCGCCCCTGTTTTGTTTGGTATCCGAGTTACAGCCAAATTCGTATCAGCATAATAATTAAAAGCGTTAGCACCAGCCCCGCGGCCGCGGCGATAATTTCACCCGCTTTGGGGGCGGCCGGGATAGGCCCTTTCGGCAACGCGTTCAGGCGGTTTTGCAGGGCGGCAGGCGCCGAACAGAAAAACAAATAGCCAATCACCCGCGCGGTTGTATCGGGCACGGCCAGCGCGGTGAGGAGCCCGCCCAGCCACAATACGCCCCACGCCCACGGCGCCAGGGGGGCTTTGTGGTGCATATATTCGCACGTGCGGCAAATGATGGCGTTTAGTTGGAAAAAGGTACCAAAACCGCCTAGCGTGCGCACCAGCGCCCCGCCGGAAAGCGGGCGGCCGTCTTGGCGTTTAAATCCGTACAGAACGGCCTGCCATTGGCGGTACAGCCAATAAAAAACGAACCACCCGCCGCTTAATGCGTTCAGCACCCACAAGGTGCGGGCGTGGATGAAATAAAACGTGTTGGACATTCCTTTTTCTTTCAGCACGCCGCGCCGCTCCAACCGTTTGGCTTCGGAGGTGTAGTCCCATTTTTTAAGGCTCAGCGCGTACACGGCATACATCACCGCCAGCACGCCCAGCATTCCAAGCAATCGTTCCATATCGTTATTATAACTTTTTCCGCCGCCGGATTAGCGGGCGGGCACTTCCCGCAGGAAAATAAAATGCGTCGTTTCGTTAAACACGGCTTCCAGGCGGGTTTTTTCGTCCCAGGCCGAGGGGAAACTTAGTACAAACGAATTTTCCTTTTGTTGTGCTTGCGCCCGACGCGAGGGGATAGACTCCCCAAAGCGCAGGGTGCAGAACATTTTTTGAGCCGTTTGATAGGCCGTTACCGTGCCGTACGAATTATAAAATTTGGTGCGGGAAAACAATACTTCCGGGTCCGGGTTGAGGGTATAGCCGGCCAGCTGCGGGTGTTGGTTGATACATTTTTGCAGGCGGTTGTAGCGGCCGAGCAATTGCTTTTGCACGTATTGCTTGCTTTGGGCCGCTTGCTGCAATAAATCGGTTTTTTGTGCCGCGTCCGCTTCGGGCGGGAAGGACTCCAGCCCGCGTTCCAGCCGCAGCAAAAAAGCGGTTTGCCGTCCCACCGGCACCAGTTGTTCCAGTTTTTTACTGTTTTTGAGCGTGGTTTGTACAAACGCAATTTGCCGGTTGCGCAGGCGGATTAAAGCGGGCGTGGTGCGCTGACGCAGCAAAAATTGTTTCCATTGGTTTTGCGGCAGCCGCGCCTGGCGGGCCTGGGTCTGTGTCAGCCGGGTCCGAATCCGGCGCAATAAACCGTCCTGCAGCGTGTCCGCGTGCAGGGGAAAAGCAACCAAAAAACAGCAAGCAAGAAGAAATCGTTTTTTCATTTCCTCTTATAGTAACAAACCGCCCGCTTTCTCTGCCAGCTTTTTTATGCGGGCGGCGGTAAATGCGTAAAATATAAGCAGAAACCCTCAAAAAATACTAAAATATATATATCTGCAAAGGAAATTTACACAAAGGCACCAGCCTTTTTACAATACCCCGCAGCTGTTTAGAGGGGTATTTTTATGAAGATTATTTAGGAAACAGACTTAATATGAAAAATACCCGCGAGGACGTACGCAACGTGGCCATCATCGCCCACGTAGACCACGGCAAGACCACCATTGTGGATGCCATGTTAAAATTTGCCGGTGAATTTAAAGTAAAAGAAGACCAAGCCCAAGATACCGTTTTAGACTCCAACCCCTTGGAGCGCGAACGCGGCATCACCATTTTGTCCAAATGCACTTCTATCGGTTACAAAGGCCACACCATTAATATTGTAGACACGCCCGGCCACGCCGACTTCGGCAGTGAAGTGGAACGCGTGCTGCGCATGGTGGACGGCGCCATTTTGATGGTGGACGCCGTGGAAGGCCCCATGCCCCAAACCCGCTTTGTGTTAAGAAAAGCCCTCGCCCTGGGCCTGCGGCCGATTGTGGTTATCAACAAAATGGACCGCGACCATATCCGCCCCAGCGAAGTGGTGGACGAAGTGTTCAACCTGTTTATGGAACTGGGCGCCACGGACGAACAGTTGGATTTCCCGATTATTTACGCTTCCGGCCGCGCCGGCTGGGCCAGCCTGAAAATGGAAGAAAAAGGCAAAGATATTTCGCCCATTTTGGACACGATTTTGCAACACGTCCCCGCGCCCGAAGCCATGCCCGACGCGCCCCTGCAAATGCAGGTGACGATGTTGGACTACAACAACTTTTTGGGCCATGTGGGCATCGGCCGCATTTTGGCGGGCAGCATTTCCAAAGGCCAGCCCGTCACGCTCATTCACCCCGACGGTACCACTACCAACGCCAAAGCCGCCAAGATTGAACGCTTTTTGGGCTTAGGGAAAGTGGAAGTGGAAAGCGCCACCGCGGGCGATATCGTATCCATCGCCGGGTTGGAAGGCGTGGACGTGGGGGACACGATTTGCCGCCCCGACGCTTTAAAACCCTTGCCTCCGCTGGCGATTGACGCGCCCACGATGTCTATGGATTTTTTGGTTAACGACAGCCCCTTCTCCGGCCGCGAAGGCAAATTTGTCACCAGCCGCCACCTGAAAAACCGCCTGGAAAAAGAAGCCCAAACCAACGTGGGCCTGCGGGTGGAACAGCTGGAAGGCGAAGGCAAATTTAAGGTGTATGGCCGCGGCGAACTGCACCTGACGATTTTGATTGAAAGTATGCGCCGCGAAGGTTTTGAATTGGCGGTATCTTCGCCGGAAGTAATTTATAAAGAAGAAAACGGCCAAATTTTGGAACCGATGGAATACCTGATTTTGGATATTAAGTCCGAATTTCAGGGCCCCGTGTTTACGATGTTGGGCACGCGTGCGGCCAAGCTGGAAAATATGGTTTCCGAAGGCGAAGACCGCCTGCGCCTGGAATACTTGATTCCGTCCCGCGCGCTGATTGGTTTTAAGAACGAATTTTTGACCAACACCCGCGGCACGGGCATTATGCACCACAGCTTTAAGGGCTACTACCCCAAAGTAAACCTGCCCGATTTGCGCCGCAACGGCGTGCTGATTGCCAAGGAAGACGGCGAAACCACGCCGTATGCGCTGTTCGCGCTGGAAAACAACGGCGAGCTTTTCTTGGGCCCGGGCGAAAAGGTGTACGCGGGCGAAATCGTGGGGCAGAACTCCCGCTCCAACGATTTGGTGGTCAACCCCTGCAAAGCCAAACATTTAAGCAATATGCGCAGCAAAGCGAGCGACGAATCCTACGTCTTAACGCCGCCGCGCGTGATGAGCTTGGAACAAGCCGTGGAATATATTGCGCCGGACGAACTGGTGGAAATTACGCCCAAGTCGTTGCGCCTGCGCAAGAAAATTCTTTCCCACTTGCTGCGCAAACGCAGTGAGCGCGCCGCCGAAGCCGAAGAGGAAGAAGAAGCCTAATCGGCGTGCCTGGCACAATTTAAGCCGCGCCGGTTATTTCCCGCGCGGCTTTTTATAACCCAGATTTTTATAAACCAGGATAAAAAATGAACCAAAAAGAACGTATGCTGGCGGGGCTGCCCTACAAATGTTGGCTGGACGGCCTGCTCCAGGAACAGCTGGAAAACAAAACCAAATTGTACGATTATAATTTTAGCCGCCCGGACGAAACAAAGGAACGGGCCGCTATGTTGTCTAAAATTGTAGGCAAGTGCGGGCGGAACGTGACGATATTGCCGCCTTTTCGCTGTGATTACGGCAAAAATATCACGCTGGGAGACGGAATATTTATTAACTACAACTGCGTGATGTTGGACGTAGCGCCTATTACGATTGGCGATTATTGCTTTTTCGGTCCCAATGTATGTTTGACGGCGGCCGGCCATCCCATTCACCCGCTTTCGCGCCGCAGCGGCTACGAATACGGCGCGCCCATTACCATTGGGCACGACGTGTGGCTGGGCGCCAATGTAGTGGTGAACCCCGGCGTGACGATTGGCGATGGAACTGTAATCGGTTCGGGCAGTGTGGTGACCAAAGACATTCCGGCCAATGTGGTGGCAGTAGGCAACCCGTGCCGGGTACTGCGCCCCATTACCGAAAAAGACCGTAAGTTCTATTTTAAAGACAAAGAGTTTGACGTTACCGACTACTAAATAAAAAACCGGGGTTCCGAACAGAACCCCGGTTTTTTGTGCAGGTAAAATTAAAAAAGTTCGCTCAGTCCCAGTTTATCCAAAATGCCGTCCAACAGGCCGGGCTCTTTGGCTTTGGCCACGCCCAACTGCTTGGCCTCGCGGTCCAGCGCGTGGCGGATGAGGGCCACGGCGCCGCAGTAGGCCGGGTTGTCGGCGGGGCAATCGGCGATGAGGTCGTCAAATACGCCAATGCGCGCCTTGCGTAAATTCCATGCCTTTTTGGCGGTTTTCAAAAGCATTTTGTCAGCGCCCGAACCGCACAGCACCAGCCGCGTGGCCGGGTATTTTAAGTACGAAACGGATTGGCACAATTCTTTGGTCAGCGCGGATAGGAGCTTTTCCTGCGCGTCTTCCAGCACATCGTCCATAATTTCGTCGGCGCCGGGTTCATAGTCGCGCAGAATGTCGCGGGTGGTTTCCACATCGTTTTGCAATAAATCGGCCACATATTCGGCCAGATTGTCTTTGCCCAGGGGGATTTCCCACCCGTCCATCAGCGAGCCTTTGTAGTACACCAACAGCGAAGACAAACTCCCGCTGATGTCCCACAGCAGCACGCTGGCCTGTTTTTCTTCGGGCGTAAGGAGCGTTTCGCCTTCCGCCACCGAGGACGGCAGCACCTGATAATCGGTGCAGTTGGCGGCGGTAAAGACGTGGTTTAAATTGTCCAAATGCGTGACTAGCCCATAGGAAATAAACGTTTCCGCCCCCAGGGTGAATCCGGACATTCCTTTCGGGTTTTGGATGTCCGTATTGCCGTCAATGGAATACGAAAGGGGGAGAACGTCCACCACGTCCAGCGTGTCGCTTAAGGAGGTGGGCACGGAGTTTTGGGCGGCAGCTTCTATTTCGCGCTCGCCGATGATGCGGTTGCGCGCGTTGACCGACTCAAACCCGTTGGAGTGCTTAAAGGACAGGAAGTTCCCTCTTAACCCTATCACGACGGACGGGTCAAACGATACATACTGCGAAATATCGGCAAAAATTTTGCCCAGTTCTTCCTGCGCGCCCTGCATATCCCGCACGAACGCGCCCGCAAACGCCCGGCTCGGCCGGCGCAAAATATGGCGGATGCGCAGGGTGTCGGTGTCGTCGTCTTGGGCGGCTAACGCGGCGATAATTTCGCCGCCGTCAAAATCAAGCGATAAAATATTTCGGTTCATACGGGCCTTCCTTCCCCTATTTTATCAAATTTGGAGTTTTGTCAATTTGTAGAGGGGGGCGTTCAAAGCCCGCCGGGGAAAATGCACGTTTTTCGTCGGAAAAGTGCGGGAAAATGCGCGCTCGTCGGGCCGACGGAAACCCGGCGGAAATAAGCTGCCTGCTTTCACGGGCGGGCAGGTAGCGGTCGTCTTAATTTAGTAAAATATATCTATACTATGATAGACATCAAAAACCTTTCCTTCCATTTTGGCCTGCGCACCCTGTTTGAAGACGCTTCCGTAATGATTCAAGACGGGCAAAAAGTGGGCCTCGTGGGCCCGAACGGGTGCGGCAAAAGTACGCTTTTTAAACTGATTGAAGGGAAGTTCTCGCCCGACGGCGGGAAGATTGATGTTTCCCGCGGTACCAAAATTGCGTCCGTGGCGCAGGACATTGCGGACCCGTCCGTCAAACTGCTGGACTATGTGCTGGCCAGCGACAAAGAACTCTCCGCCCTGCAAAAAGAATTGGAAAATCCCCATATCTCGGGCGAACGGATGGCCGAAGTGTTTGACCGGCTGGACTTTTTGGGCGCCCACAGCGCCGAAGCCCGCGCCAGCGCCATTTTAAGCGGCCTTGGCTTTGTGAACGAAGATTTCCGCCGCCCGCTGAAAGAATTTTCCGGCGGCTGGCAGGTGCGCGCCAACGTGGCCGCGTGCTTGTATGCGCCGTCCAACTGCCTGCTGTTAGACGAACCCACCAACCACCTGGATTTGGAAACCGCCATGTGGCTGGAAAACTACCTGGTCCGCCTGGACAAAACCATTTTCATCATCAGCCACGACCGCCACATTTTAAACCGCTTGTGCGATAAAATCATCCACGTGGAGGACGCCCAACTAAAACTTTACAACGGCAATTACGACACGTACGAACGCAC
>CALUZE010000070.1 GCA_944325235.1 uncultured Elusimicrobiales bacterium
CGGTACCAACGTTTCCAGAAGCAGCGATGACAGCCTTTTTGCCCGCGTCGCCGGCATTGTAACCTTTGAATGGGTGAAGAGAGGCAAAAAGCAGATTTCCGTGTACCCGAAAGTTGCGGAAACGAAAGAAGCTGCGGCTCCCGCCAAAAAAGCGGCTGCCAAAACCGCCAAACCGGCCGCCAAAAAAACGGCTGCCAAAAAGGCGCCCGCCAAAGCCAAAAAGGCCGAAGCGGACAAATAAGCTTCACAGTTTAACAAAGCGGCAGGAATTTTTCCTGCCGCTTTTTTTATGATGATTTTTGCAAGCGCACAAAACCGCCGCGTTTGCTACAATGTTATGAAGAAGGACGAATTACATACCGCGCTGGACGAATGGAGCTACACGTGCACCAAGTCCCCGGCGCGCGCCAAGCTAAAACGTGCCCGAGCCAAAGCCAAGCGGACGCTGTCCAAAAAGCTGCTCGCACGCGAGCTGGCGCAGCAGGACCCTTTTTAATTTTACCGCCGCCGCACGGTTTTACTTGCGGCGCAAAGAGGAATTTATGCAATCCGGAAGTTTTTTAGACCGTGTAAAAATCTACGTTACCGCCGGTAAAGGCGGCGACGGCTGTTTGTCTTTCCGCCGTGAAAAATTTATTGAATTCGGCGGCCCCAACGGCGGCTGCGGCGGAAAAGGCGGCGACGTTATCTTGCGCGCCGAACACAATTTGACCACCCTGTTGGAACTGGCCTACAACCCGCACATTGAAGCCCAAAACGGCGAAAAAGGCGGCACGTACAACAAAACCGGCCGCGCGGGCGAAGATAAAATCATTCTCGTTCCCTGCGGGACGCTCGTTAAAAAGGACGGCCAGGTGATTGCCGATTTAACCCAGCCCGGCCAGGAATTTGTAGTGGCCAAGGGCGGTATGGGCGGCCGCGGGAACCAGTCGTTTAAAACCCGCAACAATACGGCCCCCCACATTGCCGAAAACGGCCAACCCGGCGAAGAAGTCACCCTGGTGCTGGAACTGAAAGTGCTGGCGGACCTGGGGCTGGTCGGTTTCCCCAATGCGGGCAAGAGCACGTTTTTAAGCCGCATTTCGGCCGCGCGCCCGCGCATTGCGGATT
The DNA here is from genome assembly GCA_944325235.1 of uncultured Elusimicrobiales bacterium. Classification (GTDB taxonomy): domain Bacteria; phylum Elusimicrobiota; class Elusimicrobia; order Elusimicrobiales; family Elusimicrobiaceae; genus Avelusimicrobium. The sequence continues at coordinate 1,111 of CALUZE010000070.1, forward strand.
ATCCGTTCACCACGCTGAACCCCAACCTGGGCATTACACTGCACAAAAACGTCAGCTTTGCCACGGCCGACATTCCCGGCATTATTGAAGGTGCCAGCGAAGGAAAAGGGTTGGGCTTTCAATTTTTAAAACACATTGAACGCACCCGCGTGCTTTTGCACTTGGTGGACCCGGACGGCTTTGACGGAATGAGTGCCGAACAATCCGTAAAAGTGATTGAAAACGAACTCAAAACGTTTGACAAAAAACTGTTTGAAAAACCGCGCATTATCGTGGTAAACAAAATGGATTTGCCGTCCGCCCAGAAAGCGTACGAAACGCTGAAAAAGAAATTTAAAAAACACAAAGTGATGTTGATGTCGGCCGCCACGGGCGAAGGCGTCAACAAAGTGTTGGACGAAGTCGTCAAAATTCTGTCCGCTACGCCGGTGGATTTGACCCCGGTGGTGGAAAAGACGGCCGCCGTACACAAGGTGGAACCGATTTTTTCCATCTCCCGCGACGAAGAAGGCATCATCCACATTACGGGCAAAAAAGTGGTGGAATTTATTGCCATGACCAACTTCAACCAGCCCGAAGCCGTCAACCGCTTGCGCGGTATTTTTAAGAAAATCGGTTTGGAAAAAGCCCTCTTAAAATTCGGCGTGCAGGACGGCGACACCCTGATTGTGGGCGGGCGCGAGTTTGAATGGAACGGCGACTTTGACGAAGAAGCCCCCACCTCGCCCGAACACGCCGGCTACAAGCGCCGCGAAACCAAGCAGGAACGCTTGGAAAAACGCCGCGCAAGACGCCAAGCCAAGTTCAAATAACCCTTACAAAAGCCGTCGGGTCACCCCGGCGGCTGTTTATGTTCTTTCAAAGAGCCGTTATTTAACGGTATGGTGTTCGTTGGCCCAATTGACGGCCTCCACCACCTGCGTATGTTTGTTGCGCGATTTGCGCACAAAAGACGGATACGCGTCTTTCCAATCCAATTTGTAATAATCGCTGCCCATTACACTTTCCATAAACGACACAATTTCCCGGTTAAACACCGGGAACATAAAATACTCTTCCGTTTTGGCGTTTTTCTTGTTCGTCCAGCGGATGGAAGTTAAGTTGGCAGAAATAATGCCTATCAGTTCGCCCGTGTTGGCCATCACGCCCGAACCGCTCATCCCTTTGCGAATGCCGAAGTTTCCGGTGTAGGCAAACCCCAGCGCCCGGACATAATACACCAGGTACGGGTTGGGTTTCAGTTCGCGTTTTCCGTCAAAAATAGAAATGACGGACAGCTTGCGGTCTATTTCGTAGTCCCCGTCGTCAAACAATACCAGAGGCGGAAACTCCGGGCTGAGGATGTGGTTGTATTGGCTTTTGGCGGTGCGGTTTTTTTCTAAATACGCGGCAAAAGCGGCGCGGGAGATACCCAAGTTGTATTTACGCTTGCCGGCCGGACGGCGGTAATAGGTTTGGGGGGCACGGTCCAAATCCAGGCGGATGAGGGCAAAATCGTCCTTTACCATTTTGCCTTCCGAAAACCCCGGATGCACAAACACCGCCGGCTTTTTGACCGTGTGCGTCACGCGGGCCAGGGCCGAAACGGGCTGTTCCAACAAATCCATCTGAATCGTGCACCCGTTTTGGCAGGCGGTTTTTACGCAGTGCGCCGCCGTGGCAAACCAACGCCGCCCGATGCGCGTGGCTTGGCACTTGCCCGCCGGACCGGTTTGCTGGCCGGACGGCGTAATGTAATACTCAAAGGTATGGGTGAAATCTTCCTTGCGGGAATGTTTGTCTTCGTCCGTCACGGAAATCACGCTCACCTGCCCCCAGCAGGCAGCGGCCGCACACAACAAACCTGCCGCAAAAAACATTTTTTTAAACATAGTTTATTGTATTATTTTTTCCCCGTTGGGAAAACCAAGCAAGCGTCAAACCCGCTTAAAATGCTGTACGGGCTGTACCGCGGCCACGTCAGCACCGTGGGGCGGGTGCCCTTTGCCGGAACTTGGGCAAACGGTTCCTGCCGCATTACCGCGCCGAAGGGCAAATCCGTGCCGACGTCCTGCGCCATCAGCTGCAGCACAAACACCTGCGGGGAGGCTTTCACCAACGAAAACGGCGCCCGGTAATGCACGTGCAAATTGCCCGTGTACACAAAGAACACCGCCTCCGGCTCCTGCCGGCGTACGGAGGCAATAATGCGCCGCCAATGGTCGTTGCGCTGTTTCATCCCGTACACGGATTCCACCTGCCGAAACGCCGGCGAAATAAGCGCCTGGTGGCTGCGGAAGTAGCGCTCGTCTTCCAGCCCGATGACATGAATGCCGCGTTTGATAAATTTTTCCAAAAAGCGGAAATCCGGGCTAATCCGCCGGAACCGAAACGCCAGCGACGAAACCGGTTCCCCCGTTTTTTCCGACAGCGGCAACGTCCGGTCAAACACAAATTCCGTTAAAACGACAATTTTGCGGTTCGGATATTTCTTGCGGTATTGCCAAACCAGTGTTTCAAACGCGCGGCGCAGCGGGGCAAAACCGTGTTCTTCCCCCACGGCAATGAATGTGGCTTCCGGCGGAATCAGGTCGGCATAATTCACAGGCCCCATCGGATATTTTACCTGCAGGGTTTGAAGCATTTGCGCTTTGCGGCGCTGCATAACGGCAATATCACGCTCCGTTAAGTGCTGCCATTCTTGGGCTAAACGGTCGTTTACGGCTTTAAAACGGCGCTCGGCCTCGGTAGCCGGCACCCAGGACGGGGAAGTGGCTACAGCCATATTTTGGGCCGCCCCGTGCATATTACGCGGGACGGGCAAGGCTTTGGCGTTCAGCTGTGCCCAGGCCGCCCGGTGTGTCATTTGCGCCGCAAACGCGCGGGACGCCACCGTTTGTTCCAGGGCCGCACTGTGCGGAACGCGGGCAGAAAACGTAGGCCGAAAAACCTTTTTCAGCCACGCAGACCAGCCGACAGGCTCCGCCGACAGAGGCCCCGCCAATCCCCAAAAAAACAAAAATGTAAGGAAAACGCGCATAGCGAACTCTCTTTTTATTGTAACAAGAACCCCGTTCGCACGCAAGGGTTGCGTAGCACCGTGCGCCGCTTTCGGCAACGGCAGCTTTGCGGCCGCACAAACAGGATGCCGCGGTTTAGGCCCACGCGACAAAATGGCCCCGCTTTTGCACCAACCGCCCCGCCGTTTTAAACCCGGCCGGGCTGGTGGCGGATGTGCGCGCGGGGCTGGCAGAAACGGGGTGTTGCGCCGCTTTCCCAACCGAGCCGTTTCTTTCCGAACATACTACCCCTATTGCCCGGGAAACAGCCTGATTTCCCCCCAGCCAGGCAATAAAAAACCCCGCTTTTAGAGCGGGGTTTGTGTATGCAAAAGAGAACAACTATTTGAGGGTAACGAATACACCGGGACCCATGGTGGAGCTGAGCGAAATGCTCTGCACATAAATCCCTTTGGAGGTGCTCGGTTTTACGCGAAGGATAGTGTCCATAACGGCTTTTGCGTTTTCGGCCAATTTGGCAGCGTCAAAAGAGGCTTTGCCAATGATGGCGTGCACGATACCATACGCATCGGCTTTGAATTCGATGCGGCCGGCTTTCAAGGCTTTGATGGTGTTGGCCAAGTCAAAGGTGACGGTACCGCTTTTCGGGTTCGGCATTAAACCGCGGGGACCCAAAATTTTGGCGGCTTTGGCCAAGTCTTTCATCGTGTCCGGCGTGGCTACGAGGACATCAAAGTCAATCTTCCCTTTCAAGACTTCGTCCACAATGTCTTCGCATCCCACTCTGTCGGCGCCGGCAGCCTGCGCTTCCTGCACGTGTTCGCCTTTGGCAATCACGGCAATGCGTTTGGTTTTGCCCGTACCATGCGGCAAAGCGACAGTGGTGCGGACCTGCTGGTCGGCTTTTTTGGTATCAATGCCCAGTTTCACGTGGATTTCAACGGTTTCGTCGAATTTGGCTTTGGCGTTATCTTTTACGATTTTGGCGCCTTCTTCCAGCGTGTAAACTTTGGACTTATCGTACGCTTTTTGAGCGGCTTGCATTCTTTTTCCCATCTTAAATACTCCTTAGGTTCTAACGGGCGTTTTTGCGCCCTCCCTCAGTTTAAATTTATTTTACTACGTCCACACCCATGCTACGGCAGGTGCCTTTTACCATTTCGGCCGCCTGTTTGATGTCTTTCGTGTTCAAATCGGGCAGTTTCTGCGCGGCGATTTTTTCGCACTGGGCTTGGGTGATCTTGCCGACTTTATCTTTGTGCGGGGCGCCGGAACCTTTGGCCAGGCCCAACTCTTTGATAATCAGCACAGCCATAGGCGGCATCTTGGTGATGAAGGTGAAAGAGCGGTCTTCATACACAGTGATGATGACCGGGATCTTGATCCCTTTTTCCATCTTGGCCGTCTTGGCGTTGAATTGTTTGCAGAATTCCATGATGTTTACACCATGCTGGCCCAAAGCCGGGCCCACGGGCGGGGCCGGGTTGGCAGCGCCAGCGGGAATCTGCAGCTTGATGTAACCTTTAATTTTTTTCTCTTTTGCCATTTTGTCGTTACTCCATATTTTTTACTGCTTTACTGCGGTAAAATCTAGTTTTTCTCCACTTGCAGGAAGTCTACTTCCACCGGGGTGGCGCGGTCAAACACGGTAACCATTACTTTCAGTTTGTTCTTCTGTTCGTTTACTTCTTCCACCGTGCCGATAAAATGTTTGAAAGGTCCTTCCGTAATGCGGACGCTTTCGCCGCGTTCAAATTCCACCACGTGTTTGGGTTTGCCGGAGGAGTTGTCCGTCAGTTCCACAATACCGGCGATTTCTTCTTCCGGCAGCGGAACCGGGTTCGGATCGCCCAAAAATCCGGTCACGCCCGTAATGCTCTTGATGAACCAATACGCTTCGCTGGTCATTTTCATCTGGACCAGCACATAGCCAGGGAAAAATTTCCGTTTGCGCAAAATTTTCTTGTTTTGTTTGACTTCAACAACTTCTTCGGTGGGAACTAATACTTGAAAAACGCGGTCACCGAAACCTTGGATTTCGATGTTGAGCAGAATTTTTTCTCTTACCTTATCTTCGTGCCCCGTCTGGGTATGCACGACATACCAAGCTTTTTCTTCAGACATTAACGGCCCCCAACCACAAAACCAAGCACTTTGGTGAGCCCAAAGTCAATGACGCTGACATACGCCGACACCAACGCCACCACAATTGCCACTAGGATAGTGGACTGTACCACTTCCTGTCTGGAAAGCCAGGTGGATTTCTTCAGCTCACCTACGGACTGCTTCAGAAAATTGATTGCTTTATTCATAGAAAATATCCATTTTCCTTGGTATAAAACCTGGCAGGAGCGGAAGGACTCGAACCTTCAGTCCCGGTTTTGGAGACCGGTGGTTTACCAGTTAACCGACGCTCCCACAAAAATCTTAGGCTTTGCCTTCTTTGTGTTTGGTGCTCTTGCCGCATTTCTTGCAGAACTTGTTGAGCTCCAATTTGTATTCTTTCTTTTTGCCGCGCACTTGATAGTAGTTTTTGTTTTTGCATTCGGTGCAAATCAGCGCGATCGTTAATCTTTCACTTGCCATCTTTCGTATCCTTAAGTATGAGGGGAAAACCCCTTCAAGTTGCGTTCGCTGCTATCTGCGGGGGCATTGGTTAAATGCCCCCGCCACAGTGAACTAAACAATTTTACTACTCAATAATCTTGGTTACAACGCCGGCACCTACCGTGTGGCCGCCTTCGCGGATAGCAAAGCGCAAGCCTTCTTCCATAGCCACAGG
>CALUZE010000071.1 GCA_944325235.1 uncultured Elusimicrobiales bacterium
GTTTGGAGGCCATAAAGCCCACCATCGTCAGCATGCAGGCGCCCAGCGCCGCAGCCAACAATTCACCGGGATTCATATCTTCGCGCGGGTCCATATAGGCGGTGTGCACTTCGCCTTTTTTCCCTTCCAGCACGCTTTTGGTTTGTAAATTTGCAGCTAATACGGTTTTAATTGCCATAGGTTTCTCCTTTTTCCGGTTACCCCCGGATTAATTTACGTGGACCGTCACCTTCACGTCCTCGCGCAGCGTTTGATGCACGGGGCAGGCGTTGACGGCCGTTTGGTAAAACTTCTTTTGCTCCGGCGTAAAATGCGCCGGAAACGTGATGTTTAATACAAATTCCCCCACCCGGCGCGGATTTTGCGCCATAATTTTTTCAATTTCCACGCGGGCGCCTTTAAAATCTTCTTTCCGGGCTGCGGCCATTTTGCCCATAATCGTCAGCACGCAGGCCGCAAAGGCCGAGGCCAGCAAATCCGTGGGCGAAAACCTCCGTCCTTTCCCGCCGTTATCCGGCGGCAGATCCGTTTGAATGGTGCTTCCCGTCGGGCCGTGGACGAGTTCCGTTTCCCCGTCGCCCGTATACGTACAAGTAATCGCGGTCATACAAACTCCTTAAAAAACGTCCGCGGGTCATCCCCGCGGACTTAAAAACTAGCTGATTTGCGCCAACTTGGCAAACAGGTCTTTCTGTTCCTTGGTCAGCGTACGCGGCACGTCTATCGTCAGGGTCACGTACAGGCTGCCCCGTGCGCTTAAGCCTTTGCCGCTTAGTTTTAATTTTTTGCCGTTGTGCGTACCGGCAGGCACTTTCACTTTCACCGGGCCGTCCAGCGTGGGCACAAAAATCGTACCGCCCAAAGCGGCCGTCCACGGCATAATGATTACGGGCACGTGCAAGTCTTCCCCTTCCAGGCGGAACATCGCGTGCGGGCGGATTTTGACGATTAAATACAAATCGCCGTTGCCGCGGCGCGTGGGGTTGCCCATGCCTTTTAATTTGATTTTTTTGCCTTCGCTCACGCCCGCCGGCAATTTGACGGTGACCGTGCGTCCGTTGGGCAGCGTCATTTGCATATTGCCGCCGCGGTGGGCGTCTTCCATATTCAAGGCCAGCTCGGCTTCCACATCGCCCGCCGCCTGGCCGGAAGCGGCGCTGCGGCCAAAGTTCTGGCCGAATCCGCCAAAACCGCCGCCCATTCCGCCAAAAATGCTCTGGAAGAAATCACTGAAATCCCCGCCGGAGAAGGCTTCCGCGCCGCTGTTGCCGGCAAAGCCCGAAAACCCGCCCCCGCCGTTACCGTTATAGGTGTATTGCTGGTACTGCTGGTAGGGGTTTGCTCCGCCGTAGGCAGACGACCGCGCGCGGGAAGAAGCCCCGCCGCCGCGGGCATAATCCTGGTAGCCTTGTTCGCCCACCTGGTCGTAGATGGTGCGTTTTTGTTTATCGGACAGAACGGTGTAGGCTTCGTTGATGTCTTTGAACTTTTCAGTCATTTTGGCCTTTTCCGACTCCGGGTGCAAATCCGGGTGGTATTTGCGGGCCATGGTCTGGAACGCTTTTTTAATTTCGGCGTCCGTGGCGTTTTTGTTTACGCCAAGAATTTTGTAATAATCTTTATACTCAGCCATAACTCCCCCTTTCTAATTATCATTTTATATAATTTTTTAAGGTCTGCACTATGCTATTACTAACCAAACAAACCAACAAAACCCCGCTGAAACTGATTTTGACGACGGAGGCTTTCTCGTCGCTTACCAACCAATTTATGCAAATTTTGCTGCCGTGGTACATTCTGTCCACCACCGGCAGCGTGCTGTGGACGGGTTTTGTAGGGTTTTGCGCCCTGCTGCCGAATATCTTTTCCTCGCTGTTTGGCGCACCCGTGATTGACAAACTGGGCCGCTCCAAAACCATGCTGTCGTGCGAAGTCATCCAGCTGGTGCTGCTGGGGATGATTCCCGTGCTGATTGCCGGCGGGCGCGATTGGCCGTGGCTGATTGGGTTAATCATCTTTTTAAGTTCGTTTTTTGACGCGCCCGGCCAACTGGCGCGCACGGCGCTGTCGCCCACGTTTTCGCGCTATGCGGACGTTCCGCTTTCCAAAACGTCCGGCATTATTGAAGCATTTGACGGCATTATGTCCGTGGCCGGCCCGCTGTTGGGCGGCGCGATTATTGCCATGTACGGGCTGTTGGCGGCGTGGATTGTGTGCGTGCTGTTTTGCGTGGTGATTGTGACGCTGTGCATCATCGTGTTCACCAACCGCCGTCCGCGCCAGCTGCGCCCCTTGGCCAGCTACCGCGAAGTATGGCAAAACCTCAAGACGGACCGCACGCTGTGGGAACCCATTTTGTTTACGATACCGACGTTTATTTTGGGCCAATCGTGGGAGCTGGTTTTGTTGCCCACCTATATTTATGAGCACGGATTTACTTCCGTGTACCTGGGGTTTTTGGGCGCGGCCTTTGGCTTGGGGGCATTCGTGGGCGCGCTGATTTTTGCGGGCAAGTCCAAAAAATTTACGTTCTTTACGCTGCTAACGCTTAATTATCTGGGCTATTTGATTTCCGTGCTGGTGCTGTATTTTAACTTGCCGCGGGTACTGGTGCTGGCGGCCAACGCGCTGTGCGGACTGCCGTTTGGCGCGTTCGGAGCGATGATTATCAGCATTATTTTGCTGCGCACGCCGCTGCCTTTCCGCAGCAAAACGCTGGGGCTGTATGCCACGGCTACGTACACGGTGGAAAGCATTTGTGTGCTGGGCCTGGCGGCGCTCATCCAATTTGTCGGGCTGCAGTCCACCCTGCTGACGGTAAGCGCGGTGTTTGGCGGGCTGATTATTTTGAGTATTTGGGCACGCAGGAAAGAAGATTTTTGGACTGTTTTATCGTCGGGGAACAAAAAGGTGTTTACAAAATAAAACAGATTTACTACAATAATTGTGTAGTAAGAAAAAAATGTTTTAAAAAACAGATTTTTCCCCGATAGCTCAATGGTGGAGCGACCGGCTGTTAACCGGTAGGTTGTAGGTTCGAGCCCTACTCGGGGAGCCATTTGAAAGGACGCCGCAAGGCGTCCTTTTTTATGTCTAAAAAGGCATTGGCCGGACTCCGCCCCTAAAGAAAACGCGCCCCAAACAGGCGCGGGAAATCCACCGGCCATTGAATTTTTTGCAATAAAACGCCCGTAATCAGGGTTATAATGAAAATAGGGGGCTGATATGAAAAAATACATTTTCCTTTTTTGCTTGTTGTCTGTTTTTCCGCTGGGTGCCCAGGCAGAACACGTCTGCGACAACTGGGTTACTGACACGCGGCCCAACGGCGAAATGTCCATCACCTGCTGGAGCTGGAGCGAATTTGACGAGCCTGCCGCCGTTGCAGTGCAAGCGGCTGAAACTCAAAAAACCCTCACTGATTCCACCCCGACAGAGGTTCAGCCCTACACCTGTAAAATTTGGAAAACCACTATTTTAAAAAACGGCAGCCGCCAATCCGCTTGTACCGAATGGATGTATCCGAATGAACCCGACGACCATCGGATTGTCTGCCGCGAATTTGTATCCGAACCGCTTTCCGAAACTCTGGTAAAAAAACAAAAACGGGCGTGGACGAGCAAATGTTCCCAATGGAAGGAAGAAAAAAACGGAAAATTCTGTCTGTTGTGGAAACACGAATACCGCCCGGACGGCACCATTATCAGCCGCTGCAGACATTATCAGCTGGAACCGGACGCAGGGTTACCCATCTCTCAATGGACGGATTACATCGGGCCGGACAGTGATTTAAAACCGGTGGCCTCTGTTGCGGACCGGGTGGCCTTGGACAAAATGTATCCCTGCCAGGAATATACGGGAGAAAAAATGGACAAAAAACAGGGCTCCTACAAGGTAACTTGTACCCGGTATGCCACCGAAGCAACGTTGCCCGCACCGAAAGAAAACGCCAAATAACTGTTAAAAACAGGAGCCGCTTATGAAAAAAACAATTTTTATCGTTTTTTGCCTTTTATTTTCTACGGCCTCTTTTGCTGAAAGTCGTTATTATACTTCTTGCTCCCTCAACACCAGCAATAGAGCTTCTTCCAGCTGTCTCACGTGGCGGACTATAAAATTAAACGACGGTTCTTTACAAACCCAATGCACTGATTTTGCCAATCCGCAGCAAAAGTGGCAATGTGACAAGTGGTTTACCTCCCGACAGGAGGACGGCTCCTATATTACCACTTGCTCTCCAAACACAATGGATCAAGTCACTGATATTTGTAATCATTGGATTACAGTTCAACAAAAGGACGGTTCCTTTGTATCTTCGTGTTCTTTAAACACGGCAGCCCACGATAATTATTACTGTGGAAATTGGATTACAACGTCTACCAAAAAAGGAACCTTCGAATCAGTTTGTTCTGCTAATACGTCATCCCGTATTGATTATCAATGTGCTTCTTGGGTAACAACATTGTTTTAGCCGACATATTTATTTCGTTTTTGCCCGGCCTTATATGCCACATTGGCAAATTCCAACGCATGGGCCGTACCGCGTTAATGGCCTGTGTAATGGCTTTATGAGAGACGCTAAAAAGTTAGTGTTGCTAGACTCTTATGGCCGCAAATTTTTATTAAATAAAAAGGAATTTGCTACCATCAAAAAAGAGATTGAGCCTTCCAATATCCCAACTCCCTTCTGTCTATAAGCGCACCGGCTCCCCGGTATATTGGGGGTCGGTCATAGTCAACGGCAAGAGCCGCCAGTACGCCTTGTGCGAAAACAAGGCGGCGGCCCGGCGCATGCTGGCGGACATCAAGGCAGAAAGCAAATCCCGCTCCAAATACGGCACCAGCACGTGGGCCGCGTTCAAACAGCGGTATTTGGACTGGTCCAGCGCCCACAAAAGCCCCTTCACGCTCGGGCACGACCGCCGCGCCCTAAACTATTTTGAAGAATTTGCCGCCCCCAAACGCTGGAAGAAATAAACGTTCCCCTCGTGGAAAACTTTCAAACCTGGCTCAAAAACACTTTGGGCAAACGGGCCGAATTAGAAAAGCTTCAACACTGATGCTTGAATGAATCAACCAACGACAAAAAGCTAACTGCCAGGCGGCCTAAACAGTTAGCTTTTTTCTATTTGGGCATTTTTTGTTTAAACCGCTTATTTACTATAATAAAATTATGGAACCAATCAATTGGCATCAGGCGTACACGCGCACCAAAGAGTTTATTAAAACTTCGCTTAAAAACTATTCGCTTTTTCTCTTGCGTCTTACCCCGCACCAAAACATTGCGCAGACCGTGTTGGTCTACACGCTTTTGGGCTGGATTTTGCTTTCGCTCCCGTTTATGAACACGACGGACGTGTCGTTTATTGACAATTTGTTCACCTCCGCCTCGGCCGTGTCCACCACCGGGCTGAACAGCGTGAACTTTGCAGACTCCTACACTTTTTTGGGCAAATTGGTGGTGCTGTTGCTCATCCAAATCGGCGGGGTGGGATACATGACGTTTACGTCCTTTGTCTTTTTGTCGTTTTCCCAGCGCCACCGCCTGCGCAAAAGCCAGCAGGAAGCCTTATCGGCCGAAGTTTCGCTGCCCAACACATTAAAACTGTCCGATTTTTTATGGTCGGCCCTCGTGTTCACCATCATTGCCGAAAGTATCGGCGCGGTCTTTTTGTTCAACTATTTCCGCCACCACGATTTTGGAATGTTTGACGCAGCCTGGTACAGCATTTTCCACAGTGTATCGGCCTTCTGCACGGCCGGATGTGCCGTGTGGAGGAACGGGTTTGAACCCTTTGCCGACAGCAAAACCATCAACCTCGTTATTTCCTTCCTTTCCCTGGCGGGGGCGATGGGGTTCATCGTAGCGGCGGACATTTTCAACTTCATCCGCCGCAAAACCGCACAAATTTCGTTTACGACCAAAATTATTGTGGTCATCACGCTTTGCCTGCTGGCGTTCGGCACGTTTACATTATTTGTCACGTCGCCGGGCATTACGCTGCTGGAAGCATTCTTTCAGTCCGCCACCGCAATGAGCACGGCCGGGTTTAACACCGTAAGCATTGGGCAGCTTTCCTCCTGCTCGTTGCTTATTTTAATTTTGCTCATGAGCATCGGCGGTTCCCCCTCCGGCACGGCGGGCGGTATCAAAACCACGGCGTTTGCCAGCGTGCTGGCCATTATGTACAACCGGCTGCGTTTAAACACCCGGGTGGAATTTTTGGGCCGGCGCCTGCCGCTGGTGCGGCTGTATGCGGCCACCTCCACGCTGATGATTTACATTTTGTCGTTGTTTACCAGCATTTTCCTTTTAACGTGGACGGAAAATTTGCCTTTTTTAAGCCTGTTGTTTGAATCGGCCTCCGCACTGGGCACGGCCGGCTTGTCCACCGGTATTACGATGGAGCTGTCCGTTCCGGGCAAGCTGATTATCATTGCCACCATGCTCATCGGCCGCATTGGTGTAGTGACGTTTGGCATGGCCCTGTTGGGTACGGACGAGGACGACAACGACGAACAGGACGAAAAACCCGCCGAGCGCGAGGACGTGGCCATTTAGCCAAGGAGAAACCCGTATGAAATTTTACTTAATCAGCTTAGGCTGCCCCAAAAATTTAACCAACAGCGAGGAATTTTCCGCCCGGTTGCTGGCCAAAGGGCACAAAATGGTGTTTGAGCCCGAAAAAGCCGACGAAATCATCATCAACACCTGCGGGTTTATTTCTTCCGCCGTCAAAGAAGCCCAGGACGAAATCCGCTACGCGCTGGAGCTTAAAAAGAAAGGCGCCGTAAAAAAGGTGGCCGTGACGGGATGCTTGGTAGAACGCTGTAAAGAGCAGGTGGAAAAAGAATTCCCGGCGTTG
>CALUZE010000072.1 GCA_944325235.1 uncultured Elusimicrobiales bacterium
TACGACAATTTAGTCCCCGCCGCGCAAGCCAAAATGCTGTTTAAAAAAGCCGGCGAACCCAAAGAAATTTGGCTCGTGCCCGGCGCCAAACACAACAAATGCGCCGAGGTGGGCGGGTTTGAATACAAACAGCGGCTGGCGGATTTTTTCCGCAAGTATTTATAAATTTATTCACCCGCCGCTTTGGGCGGGCCTTTTGTAAGAGGAGTGAAGTATGGCAGGAACAGAGTTAGTGATTTTTGATTTGGACGGCACGCTGCTGGACACCATTTCCGACTTGGCCGCCGCCGCCAACGCGGCGCTGCAGGCCAACGGGTTCCCGGTTCGCACGCAGGAAGAATGCCAGCAATTTGTGGGCAACGGCGTAACGAAACTGTTGGAACGGGCCTTGCCGGAAGGGCACAAAACGGCACAAGAGGTGGAAAAAATCCGCCCGGCTTTTTTTGCCTATTACGACCAACATTTAACGGACGTCACCCGCCCCTATCCCGGTATGCCGCAATTGCTGGAAAGCCTGCAAAAGCGGGGGGTAAAATTGGCGGTTGCGTCCAACAAATACCAAAGCGCCACCACGCGGCTGGTCAAGCATTTCTTTCCGAACATTTCCTTTTGTGCGGTGCTGGGCCAGCGTGAAGAAATCGCCGTAAAGCCGGACCCGGCCATTGTGGACGAAATTTTGTGGACGTCCGGCGCCACGCGCGAAAACACCCTGTATGTCGGGGATTCGGACGTGGATATGCAAACGGCCCACAACGCGGGCGTGCGCGTGTGCGCGGTGCTGTGGGGGTTCCGCACGCGGGAAGAATTGGTTCCCTACAAGCCGGACTTCTTAGCCTCCCAGCCGGCCGATATCGCCGAGATGGTGGCCTGAAAATTTAGCTGCTAAAAACAAATGGGAAACGTCTAAAAGCGTTTCCTGTTTTTGTTTTTAATGGAAAAATTTTACCGATTTACAGTAGTTACAGGGCTTTGGCCACGCGGCGCAAATACGCAGCCGTATGCTGCATACACGCGGCGGCGTCGGGCGCAAAATCCGTCAACACGGCCAGTTGCGTCGGTGCCAGCGGTTGGTTGGCCAGCGCCTTTTCTTCCACCTGTCCGCAAATAAACAGCACCGGTTTTTTGTGTTTTTTGGCCAGTTTCAACACTGCCAGCGGCGCCTTGCCGTAAAAGGTTTGGCGGTCCAATTTGCCTTCGGTTGTGATGATTAAATCCGCCCAATCAAACTGTTCTTCCAGGTGTGCTTTTTGAAATAGGAAATCCGCGCCTAACAATAATTGCGCCCCGAAACAGCCGTACAGCCCCGCGGCAATGGCACCGGCGGCCGCCGTGCTGGGGGTGTGGGCCATATCTCGCCCGGTGGCTTGCTTTACGACGCGCGCCCAACGGGCCATGGCTTTATCCAACATTTTCACTTGTGCCGGCGTCGCCCCTTTCTGCGGGCCGAACACTTTGGCCGAACTTTTGGGCCCCAGCAGCGGGTTGGTTACGTCCGCCACGGCGTAAAATCGGACGGATTTCATTTGTTTTTGCAAGGGGGTTAAATCTATGTGTGCCAATTGCAAAAGCGGCTCGGCCCCGAGGGCAACTGGGCGGCCGGTTTTATCCAGCAGTTTGGCTCCGCACGCCGCGGCCATACCGGCGCCGCCGTCGTTGCAGGCCACGCCGCCGAGCCCCACATAAATCGTTTTGGCGCCTTCTTGTACGGCGCGCAAAATGGCTTGCCCCACCCCAAAGCTGGAGGCGCCCAGCGGGTCCAGTTCTTCTTTTTTGGCGGTTCCCAACCCGCAAATGCGGGCGGTTTCTATAATGGCGGTTTTGCCGTCCGACAAGAGCAAAAAAGACGTGCGGCACGGTTTTAAAAAGGCGTTTTTGGCGGTGAGAAAAATCGGTTTGGCCTGCGGGTCCAACGTGTGGAAAAAATCGGTAAATCCGTCCCCTCCGTCCGAAAGCGGATACGCCCGCACGGCGTGCTTTGTAGATAATATTTGGGTAAGGGCCTGTGCGGCCGCACGCGCGCTTAAAGAACCTTTAAACGCGTTGGGCAAAACGAGTATGTTCATTAAAATTTCCAGCTGAACTGGGCCTGCACCACGGTGTTGGATGCGGCGGATTCTTTCAGTTCATCCTGCCGTGCGGCAAATACCTGGCGCACTTCCAACCCCAGCATTAAATCGTCCACCCACGTTTCCACCCCAACACCCACCGAGCCGGCAAACGTGTTGGAAGATATCGTGTCGCGAAATCCGGTGGCGGTCGGCTGCGCGGTAGAGGAGTCCGTCACGGTGCCGCGGTAGTTCAGCGTCAGCATTTCGTACGCGGCGGAACCGGTTAAATAAAACGTAAAGCGGCTGGCCGGATTTAAATAGTAGTTCACGTTGGCGCCGAGGGTCAAAATGTTGCCGCTGCTGCTGGCGTCCAAGGTCTTGGCATCGCGGGTGCCGGCAAACGAGTGGTTGGAAATGCTTGCAAAGGAAAGCGTCGGCCCCAGCCAGAAGTTGCTTTCCTTAATGCGCCATAAAAATTTGGACGATATTACCGCGCTCGTGCCGCCCACGTCCACGGTTTTGTCGCCCAGTTCTACGGTGTACAAATCGCCCAGTTTGATGGTCCCGCTGAGGTTTAAGTCCAGCGGCATGGCGCCGGCTTCAATGGCAAAGTATTTATCAAAATTTTTTTCTTTGTAGGTTTTCTTCGGCGTTTCTTTTTTGGCCGGTTTTTTGGAAGCCAGTTCCTGCTTGGCGGCCGCGGCATAATCCTGCTGGCTTACTTCGCCCGTTTTTACGCTTTTTACAAAGGCTTCTTCGTCCGTCGCGGGGCGCGGGGCCGGTACTTCTTTTACGGCAGAAGATACGCTGGGCGTGACCACTTGGCCGTTTACCACGGTGGCTTTTTGCGTGTCAAACACCTGGTCAATATCGGAATCAAACGTCAGTCCGCCGGCAGCCTCTACCACGGGGGTCTGGCCGGATTGCGCGGCCGCTTGTGCCGCGGCTTGGGCGGCTTGTTGCTGCTGGATGTTTTGCTGGACGAACTCCTGCTGGGCTTTGGCGCCTTGGTCGTAGTCGTATGTTTCAATGGATACGATTTGGGGCATATCAATGTTGACGGTGGCGCCGTCGTCGGTTTGGAGCTTTAAGTTAAATTCGTCCAAGTCCAAAATCACGCCCACCAGCTGCGTACCGCCTTTTAAAATAATGCGGTGCTTGTCGGGCAGGATTTGTTCAATTTCGCGTTGGTTGAGGGTAATGTTGCCGTACGAAGTGGCCAGGTTCAGCGTGTATTCGGTCTGCGATAAAATAGACCCGCTGATTAGTTCCCCGGTTTTCATTTTAATCGTTTCCGCCGACGCCGCAACGGCCGCCAGCAGCAAACATACGGCTAACACACTTTTTTTCATACAACCTCGCTCGGATAAAAACAAAAAGGGGCGGCGCGGGGTTTCCGCGCCGCGCAACATTATTTGGATTCTTGTTCTACGACTTTTTCGGTTTCGGATTCAGCGGGTTTTTCTTCCGCTTCTTTCATCGCGCAGCCGCACGGAGCCACGGCTTTTTTAATTTTGCGCAGCACCTGCAGAATTTTGGCAACGGTCAGGAAACCGATGGCGGTAAACACGTCGGTCAGCACGTACACGGCCGCGGCCATCCACATTTCGCTCCCGGAGAGCTGCGGATGCGTGAAGATCGCATACGCCTGGAACACCGCATACGCCAACGCGATGTAGAAGAATACAACAAACAGCACGTACAACCCTTTCAGGCAAAGCCAGTTGTGCGGCCACCATTTACAAGATTTGCAGCATTTAGACATAGTTCACTCCTTTTTATGGGGAAAAACGTCTTACCCCCTATGTTCATATTGTATCAAAAGAATATGGGTTGTGCGCTAGTTGCGCGGGGCGGTTTGGCGGGCAATTTGCGCCAGGGTGCCCAACAGCCGGATGAATAGCGACCAGCCCACGCAAGCCAGCATGGCCTGCAGGGCGGCCAGCCCGTAAATGCGGCGCAGCGGGGCGGACTGAATGGCCAGCGTGGCGGGGTCCGTCCAAAAGGTGGCCAGCCAGTGGAAGGCCGCATATACGCCCACAAAAAACGTGGCGTAAAACAGCACCGTGAATAACCGTTTGAGGCCGGTGAGGCCCAGCCAGTTGTGCGGCAGGAAAACGTGAAAATTTTTAAATCCGTTTGGCATCGTGCAATAACTCCTTGGCGTGTGAGAACGCGGCGGAATGTTTGTCCGCATTGCCGCCCAGCATACGGGCGATTTCGGCAATTAAGCCCTCACCCGAAAGCGGCGTAATGGTTACGTCCGTAGCGTTTTGAGAGGCCTTTTTGGCTACGTGAAAGTTGTGGTCCGCCTGAGCGGCCACTTGCGCCAGGTGCGTGACGCACAACACTTGGCGTCCCTTGGCGGCCGCGTGCAATTTTTGCCCGACCAAGTGCCCCGTTTCGCCGCCGATGCCCGCGTCCACTTCGTCAAACACCATGACGGGCACGGTGGGGGCCAATACGGTTTTTAAGCCCAGCATTACGCGGGAAATTTCCCCGCCCGAAGCGATGTTTTTAAGCGGCCGCAGGGATTGGCCCGGGTTGGGCGAAAACAAAAATTCCACTTTGTCCGCGCCGGTGGGGCCGAGGTTTTCTTCGTCCATTTCTACCGCCACGGCAAAACGTACCGCGTTAAAGCCCAGCGGGCGGATTTCTTCGGTGATGCGGGCGGAAAGCTTTTGGGCGGCCTGCAAGCGTTTTTCGTGCAGTTCGCGCGCCAGTTTTAAAAGGGTTTGGTGCGTGCGGTCCACTTCGGCCAGCAGTTCCTGTTCGCGTTCTTCGCCGTGTTGGAGCTGGTCAATGCGGGCGCGCAGTTCTTCGGCCGTGCGCAGTACGTCTTGGATGTCCGGGCCGTACTTGGCTTTTAAGCGTTTGATTTTTTCGTGCCGGGAAAGCATTTTGTCCAACGCGTCGGGTTCCAAATTGATGTCGTCTTTGTACGAGGAAAGCGTGGACGCCGCGTCCTCCAGCGTCAGCAGGGCGGAATTTAAATCTTGCGCCAGCGGGGACAGGTTTTCGTCCAGCTCCGCCATATTTTGCAGTTCGCGCAGCGCTTTGCCCGCGCGGGACGTGGCGGAATCTTCGGCGGCGTACAATTCGTAATAGGCGTTTTCGGCCCCTTCCAGCAACTTCCCGGCGTGTTTCATTTTGGGCAGGGCCTGTTCCAGCTGCAAATCTTCATCCGCCGTCGGGTTGACGTCTTCTATTTCTTTTAGCTGGTATTGGCTCATATCCAGCAGGCGTTCTTTTTCCTGCTCGCTCATCCGGGCGGCGTTTAATTTGGCCAGCGCGTCCTGGTGTTGGCGGTAGGCGGCTTCGGTTTTTTGCACGAGCGCGTCGTGCTTGGCAAATTTGTCTAACAGAGCCAAATGCACCGAAGCATGCAGCAAGCTTTGGTGTTCGTGCTGGCCGTGAAAGTCCACCAGTGCGCGCCCGATGCGCGCCAAGGCAGCCACCGTGATGGCGCGCCCGTCGGCCGAGGCTTTGCTTTTGCCTTTTCGGTCCAGCTCGCGCTTGAGGGTAAACGCGTCGCCCGTCAGTTGGTATTCGCGGCGCAATTCGTCCGGCAAATCCGCGCCCGAAAACACGGCCGATACGCTCATTTTGTCGGCGCCGTCTTTGATGACGGACACGTCCCCGCGCGCCCCCAGCACAAAGCTGAGCGCTTCTATGACGATGGACTTGCCGGCGCCCGTTTCGCCCGAGAATACGTTGAGCCCGGGTTCAAAATCAAGCGACAGGTCCGAAATAATGGCAAAGTTTTGTACGCGCAGGCGCAAGAGCATCAGCGGTTCCCCCATTTAAGTTTGCGGTTTAAAATTGAGAAAAATCCGCGCTCCGGCAAGCAGAACAATTTGGCTTTCACCGGGCTGCGGGTAATTTGCACACGCGCTTGTGCCGGCAGGGTAAGGTTGATTTGCCCGTCTATGCTGCACAGGGCGCGGTCGGTTTCGTTTTTAAAAGAAGGCGTCATTGCCAGCGTTCCGCCGGCCGACAGCACCAGCGGCCGCTGGTTGAGCGTGTGCGGGCAAATTGGGGTGATGATGAGCACGTCCACCCCCGGTTCCACAATCGGCCCGCCCGAAGCCAGCGAATACGCCGTAGAACCCGTGGGCGTGGACACGATGACGCCGTCCCCAAAGTAAGACGGCATTTCCGTCCCGTTCCACGCGGCTTCCACCAAAAACGCCCGCGGCGCGGCGGAGCGGAGCACACAATCGTTAAAAGCAATAAAGTCGCGCGGATGGGCGCCCGGCGCGGACACCTGCACATGCAGCATAAACCGTTCGTTTAGGGTGCACTTGCCGGCCAGCAGTGTTTGCAGCGACGGCAGGGCATCGGCCTGTTCGCACGCGGCCAAAAAGCCCAGCGTGCCGCAGTTGATGCCGAAAATCGGTATGCCCAAGGGCGCGGCGGCGCGGGCACAGTAGAGCATTGTGCCGTCCCCGCCCATACTCACGAGCAAATCGGTTTCGGCCGTCAGGCCGTTTAAATCGGTGATGAGTTCCGTCTGCACGCCGTTTTGGCGCAAAAAAGCGCACACTTCTTCCCCCAGCGGGGCGGTGCGGGTTTTGCGGGCATTGTAAAAAACGGAAGCGTGCTTAAAATTCATCGTATCTTTATTTTAGCAAAAAGCGCTGGGGGAAGAACGCCCCGCCGCGGGCCAACCGCCCAAAGGCAAAATGGTATAATTATT
>CALUZE010000073.1 GCA_944325235.1 uncultured Elusimicrobiales bacterium
CCCTACACGCGCGAAAAAGTATTGGACATTTTTGCCCAATATAATCCTTCCGTATTGGCCAATGCCCAACAAAACAAAGATTATAATGAAATTTTGGAAAGCTTCGTTTCGGCTTATCAGGCTCCGCAAACGCCGGCCAGCCGCTACGAACTGATAGCCGTTGCCCGCAATTTTGATGCTTCCATCCGTTTGCAGGGGCTGACCCAAACGTACGAGGACGCCCTGTTGTATGCCCAATTAAGCGGCGGCTCCGCCGACGGGGCGGAAGAACGCTTCCGCCGGGACTTGTTGCCTTTGTACGCGCATATTTGGGCGGTTACGGTGCAGCTGCGTGAATACGAATTGCAGGAAACCGAAGCCCGGCTGAAGCAAACCAAGAAGGACAAATCCCTTTCGGACTCGGAACGCACGCAACGCGTGGAACAACTGCGCGTCCGCGCGGACGAATTGGAGCAGGAACTGCGGTCTTTGCAAAAAGACCCGGGTACGCAGTTGGTGGATGCGGTGGGGGCGTATATCGCCCACATCAACAGCCGATTCGCGGACGCACAAGCCCTTGCCCAAGCGGCCCGCAGCAGCCAAATCGCGGCCGAACAAACCCGCCAAACGGACAATCTGCAAATTAAAACCAAAAACAAAAAGCCGGTCGCCAAATAATCGTTCCGCTCCGCCCGGAGTGTACCGCCATGCCGTTATTTTATGTAAAAGGAACGAAATATGATTAAAACTGTAATTGATAAAATTTTTGGAACCAAAAGCGAACGCGACCTGAAAAAAATCCAACATTATGTAGACGACGCCAACAAATTCAGCGCCGAATTTGAAAAACTCTCCGACGACCAATTAAAAGCCAAAACGCCGGAATTTAAAGACCGCCTGGCCAAAGGCGAAACGCTGGACCAGCTGCTGCCCGAGGCTTTTGCCGTGGTGCGCGAAGCGGCCCGGCGCGTGATTGGCCTGCGCCCGTACGACGTACAGTTGTTGGGCGGTATTGTGTTGCACCAAGGCAAAATTGCCGAAATGGGCACCGGCGAAGGGAAAACGCTGGTGGCGGTGCTTCCTTCCTATTTGAACGCGTTAACCGGCAAAGGCGTGCACGTGGTCACCGTCAACGACTACCTGGCCCGCCGCGACCGCCAATGGATGGGTCCCATTCACGAATTTTTGGGCCTTACCGTGGGATATATTAACCACGATATGGACAGCAACGAACGCCGCGAAATGTACGCCAAGGACATTACTTATGTAACCAATAACGAGCTGGGCTTTGACTACTTGCGCGACAATATGGTCATCAACCGTGCTGACCGCGTGCTGCGCCGGCTGAACTATTGTATCGTGGACGAAGTAGACTCCATTTTAATTGACGAGGCCCGCACCCCGCTGATTATTTCCGGCCCGTCCGAACAAAGCACCGACAAATATTACATCGTCAACCGCCTGATTCCTTCGTTAAAAGTCCGTATGATTACGGAAAAAGACGAAGTAAAAGCCAAGTACGAAGGTATTAAATTGGACGAAGGCGTGGACGCCATTATTGACGAAAAAGCCCACACGGCTACCCTGACGGATACGGGTATTGCCAAGGCCGAAAAGTTTTTGAACGTATCCAATCTGTATAACGATGTGGAATCCGAATGGGTGCACCACATCAACCAGGCCCTGCGCGCGCACCACTTGTACGAGCGCGACGTGGATTACGTGGTAAAAGACGGCGAAGTCATCATCGTGGATGAATTTACCGGCCGCTTGATGCCGGGCCGCCGCTGGAGCGACGGGCTGCACCAAGCCGTGGAAGCCAAAGAAGGCCTGCAAATTAAAGAAGAAAACCAGACCTTGGCCACCATCACCTTTCAGAATTTCTTTAAACTGTACAAAAAACTCTCCGGTATGACGGGTACCGCCATGACGGAAGCCAACGAATTCTGGCAGATTTACAAATTGGACGTGGTGGAAATCCGCCCGAACAAACCCTCCAAACGCATTGACTACCCGGACCTGGTGTACTTGACCGAACGGGAAAAATTCAACGCCATTGTGGACGAAGTGGAACATTTGTGGAAGCAGGGCGCCCCGGTGCTGGTGGGTACGCGTTCCATTGAAAAGTCGGAAAAACTCAGCCATATGCTGCGCGCCAAAGGCATTCCGCACAAAGTGTTGAACGCCAAATACCACGAAATGGAAGCCCAAATCATCAGCCAGGCCGGCCGCAAAGGGGCGGTGACCATCGCCACCAACATGGCAGGCCGCGGTACGGACATTGTGTTGGGCGGCAACCCGGCCGACCCCGAAGAACAAAAGCAGGTGGTGGCGTTGGGCGGTTTGCACGTCATCGGCAGCGAACGGCACGAATCGCGCCGTATTGATAACCAGCTGCGCGGCCGCTGTGCCCGCCAGGGCGACCCGGGCTGCTCCCGCTTTTACATTTCGCTGGATGACGAACTGATGCGTTTGTTTGCCAACACCACCAAAATCGCGTCCATTTTAAGCACGATGGGGATGAAGGAAGGCGAAGCCATTGAATCGCGCCTGATGACGCGCCAGATTGAAAGCGCCCAGCGCATGGTGGAAGGCCGCAACTTTGATATCCGCAAACAGTTGCTGGATTACGATAAAGTGATGAACCAGCAGCGCACCGCCATTTACGGCTTGCGCAACGCCATCTTGGACGGCGAAAATATGGCCGAAAAGTCCATGCAGATGATGGAAGAAATCGTGGACGAACTCGTGGAACAGTATTATCATCCGTCCCATTTGCAGCATTGCGATTTTGATGCGTTAAACGTCAATTTGCGCAATTTCTTCCCCGGAGATTTCCACTTTACGGCCGAAAATGTCGGCCGCAAATCGCACGACCAACTGGTGGATGAAATTATGGCCCAGGTAAAAGATTTGTACCAGGCGCGCGTGTTGTATTTTACCGAACAAGGCATCAACTTCTCCGAAATTGAACGGATGTTGCTGCTGCAAATTATAGACAACGCCTGGAAGCAAAATCTGTACGAGCTGGACCAACTGCAAAACAGCGTCAGCCTGCGCGGCTATGCCCAAAAGGACCCGCTGATTGAGTACCAAAAAGAATCGTATAAGCTCTATTCTTCCATGCTCAACCGCGTACGCGATTTGATGGTCAGCTATATCTTCCGCCTGCAGCTCCCGCCCCGCCGCACCGCGGCAGAACGCGCCCAGGCGGCCGCCGCCAAAAACCCGGACCGCTCGTCCGCGCCTGTTTCCAAACACATCGGGCGTAACGACCCGTGCCCGTGCGGAAGCGGCAAGAAATACAAAAAATGCTGTGGAGCCAATTTATGAAAGCTAAAATAAAAGCCGCCTGCTTGTTGGTTTGCGCATTGGGGGTGTTATTGCTGATTCCGGTTTTTTTAAGCAAAGACGAACCGATTGCGGTATCCGTGCCGCTGTTGGACGCCGCCCAAATAAAAGCGCAAGAAGAAGAAGCGCAAAAAGCCGCCGCCCAAGCGGCCGAACAAGCCAAACGGCGCCGGATGTATTCGTGCACGGTGGACGAAGACTGTATTATCGTGGACCAAGACCCGTGCGGATGTCTGGTAGGGCCCCAGGGTGTTGTTTCCATCAATGCGGCCTACACGTTGGATTTTAACAAACAGCAATCCAACCAGATCACCAAAGCCTGCCCGGAAGGCGCGCCTTCTACGGAAAAAGAATGCAGCCCCACCGCCCGGGCCGTGTGTGAACACAATTACTGCAAGATCGTTTATTAATTAGCACTATGCGCGCATTCAGACAAAGCTTTACGGAACAAGATGCCCGGGAAAAACGCCCTTTCGGGGCGTGGCTGTACGGGGGCGTAAATACCCTGGGGCGGTATCTTTTTCTGCTGGTGTGCGCGGCGGCTTCCGCCTGGCTGATTTACCAGAGCTATCCGGGCCAATCGCACCACGAGCTGGCGTGGTTTGCCCTGGCGCCTTTTATTTGGGGAGTGACCAAAACCAAGGGGTTTTGGTCCTCTTTTTTATACAGCTGGCTGACGGGTTTTTTGTTTAATGCCGGCATTTTTTATTGGATTTACTACACCTGCCTGCACGGGGGCGGCCTTTCCAAAGGGCTGTCTTTGGCGGCTTGGCTGGGGTTAGCCGGCCTGATGGCCGTGCAGTTTGCCCTGTTTGGCGGCAGCTGTTATTACTTAAAAAAGACGGGCGGCTTCTTCCCGCTGCTGGCGGCATGCGGGTTTGTGGCGTGGGAATGGCTGCACCAAACGCTGGCTTTTTACGGGCTGGGGTTCCCGTGGGTGATGTTGGGGTATACCCAATGGAACGCACCGGAAATGCTGCAGCTGGCCGCGTTTACGGGCGTGTACGGCATCAGCTTTGTGGTGGCCTTTATCGGGGCTTCGCTGGGGTGGGCGTTTGCCACGCCCGGCGTGAAAGACGGCATGAAACATATGGTGGGTGCCGCCGTGTTGTTTTTGGGCGTGTACGGTTTTGGGCACTATGTCTTGCCGTCCACTCCGCAGGAACAGGTGCCGCCGCATCAGCCGCTGCTCAGCCTGCGCATTGCTTTAATTCAGCCCAATATTGACCAATATAAAAAATGGAGCCCGGCCTACGAAGAAGAAATTTTAACCACGTTAAACCAAATGGGCCTGTCGTTACAGGACAAATCCGTCCGCCTGATTGCCTGGCCGGAAAGCGCCGTGCCGGGCGCCTTGACCGAAGAACCGTATTGGACACTCTTTCAAAACATCGGCGCGGAAACGGGGGCCTATCAGTTTATCGGTTCCAACATTACCGGCGAAGACGGCAAACAATACGTGGGAGCGTATTTGCTGCCGCCCCAGGACGGCGCACTGCAGAGCTACCGCAAAATAAAACTGGTGCCGTTTGGGGAATATATCCCGCTAGAAAATACCGTCCGCTCGCTTTTTAAGGATGTGGAAGTGCTGGGCGAACTCGGCACCTTTACGCCGGGCCCGCGCGGCCAAAAACCGTTGGATTTGGGCGGCGTAGAGGCAGGGGCCACCATTTGCTACGAATCCATTTACCCGCAGCTGTGGCGGGCACAAAATTTGCAAGGGGCTAAATTTTTTGTAAACATCACCAACGACGCCTGGTTCTTCAAAACAGCCGCGCCGTACCAGCATTTTGCGGTGAACGTGTTGCGCGCGGTGGAAACCGGACGCCCGGTTTTGCGCGCGGCCAACACCGGTTTTTCCGCGGTGATAGATCCGTTCGGCCGCGTGCACGAAAAGTCCGCCTTGTTTACGCAGGAAATTTTACGCACGGACATAGCACTGCCTGTGGGCGAGCGGGTGAATTTTTACACACAATGGGGCGATTGGTTCGCCTGGCTGTGTGCGGCGTTTTATTTTACGCTGTTAATTTCCACGATGGTTTTTACGTATGAATAATAACATTGAATTTAAAGAAGTAGAAGAAAAAATTGCCGACTTGTCCGCCCGCGTGGCCAAGATAGAATCCATTGACGATATCCCCGGCAAACAGCAGGAATTGGCTGCGTTGCAGCAGCAATCGGCCGACCCGTCTTTTTGGAACGATACCAAAAAAGCCAAAGACGTCAGCCGCCAGATTGATTTTTTGAAAAACGCAATAGACACCTTCCATTCCCTGCGCAAAAAAATGGAAGACGACCGCGCCTGGTTTGATTTGTGCAAGGAAATGCAGGACCAAAACGAACTGGCCGCACTCAACGAGTCTTTACAAGAAACCGAAAAACAGGTAGCCAAGAAAGAGGGCGAAATCCGCCTGTCGGACCCGAACGACAAACTAAACGCCATTTTGACCATTCACGCCGGGGCCGGCGGTACGGAATCGTGCGATTGGGCGCAAATGCTGGTGCGGATGTACACGCGCTGGGCGGAACAGCACGGATTTAAATTTTCGGTGCTGGACGCACAGCCGGGGGACGAAGCCGGCATCAAAACCTTGAGCGCCATGGTGGAAGGCCCGTTTGCATACGGGTATTTAAAAGGGGAAAACGGCGTGCACCGCCTGGTGCGCGTGTCGCCTTTTGACGCCAACGCCCGCCGCCACACGTCTTTTGCGTCGTGCGATGTGCTGCCCGACATTGACGAAGACATCAACATTGAAATCCCGGAAAAAGACATCCAGCTGGAAACTTCCCGCGCCGGCGGCCACGGCGGCCAGAACGTAAACAAAGTGGAATCGGCCGTGCGCCTGCTGCACATTCCTACGGGGATTGTGGTCTCCTGCCGCATTGAACGCAGCCAGCTGCAAAACCGCCAAACCGCTATGAAAATGCTCAAAGCGCGCTTGTACGAAATGGAAATGGACAAAAAACGCAGCGAGGCCGAAAAACGCTACGGCCAAAAAGGCGAAATTGCGTGGGGGCACCAAATCCGCTCGTACGTTTTTATGCCGTACCAACTGGTGAAAGATTTGCGCACAGGCTATGAAACCTCGCAGATTAACGCCGTGATGGACGGCGATTTGGACCCGTTCATTTTTGCGTTTTTAAATTACGAAGCCGAACACAAAAAATAATGCAAACCGCTCTGTACATTCACCTCCCGTTCTGCAAACACAAATGTAATTATTGCGATTTTGCGTCTTTTGCGGGGCGGGAATCTTTTATCCCCGCGTATTTGGACGCGCTTGCCCAAGAAGCCGCGCACGGCACGCCCGTGCCCGTGCAAACGGTGTATGTGGGGGGCGGAACGCCCAGTT
>CALUZE010000074.1 GCA_944325235.1 uncultured Elusimicrobiales bacterium
GTCTATTACTTCGTGTCCGAGGCGGGTGACCGTCTCTTTCACGGTTTCTTTGAGCGGGAAACCCGCATGATCACAACCAATTGCTATTTTCATAAATCAATATGCCTGGTCCACCAGGTCGCACATACAATGCGCCATAAAAATATGGCAGGCTTGGATGTGCGGCGTGTCCTGGATGTTTACCACCAACGGCAAATCGCACATATCTTTGATGGTGCCGCCGTCCTTGCCCAAAAACGCCGCCGTAAAGCAGCCCTTGCGTTTGGCCAGCCCCAACGCCAAATACACGTTTTTGCTGTTGCCGGAAGTGGAAATGCCGATGACGACGTCGCCCGGCTTGGCAAATCCGTCAATCTGGCGGGAGAAAACGACATCGTACGAATAATCGTTGCCGATGGCGGTAAGCGTGGAGGAATTGGTGTTTAACGCCAGCGCCGGCAGGGAGGGGCGTTCCTTTTTAAAGCGGCCCACAAATTCCGCCGCAATGTGCTGCGCGTCGGCCGCGCTGCCGCCGTTGCCCATCAAAATGACTTTATTGCCCTTTTTAAAGGCTTCCGTCACCTTGGCGGCCAGTTCTTCCACTTGGTCGGCCAGGTTTTCTTTTACGTACGTAACGGCTTTGATCAGTTCGTCGGCTTGTTGTTGTACAAACATAAATTCAATCCTCGTATCAAATTTGTTCTACGGCGCTTTTTTCCACCCAGCCTTTTAAGCCTTGGGATTTTACGATTACTTCGTACCACTCGTCTTTGGCGTCCTGCACCGTAAGCAAATGCCCTTGCGGCACGCTGGCGCTGGCCGGAAAGTTGGCGCCCGGCCCGCTGCGCACCTCGGCCACCGGGGAAGCTACTACGGCCAAGTGGGCTTGTTCCAGCGTGTAGCGGGCGTACAGCCACCCGCCGCACAGCAATAAAATCACGGCGCTGGCCAGAAACACCCGTTTGAACTTGCGCTTTAACAGCCACACCGAGCCCAACGCACAAAACAACCACAAAAGCAGGAACGTAAGGCCCTGTACTTCCTGGTACGACAAATAAAAGAACGCCTTGTGCAGCACTTCGGGCACGCCCGCCGGCACCAGCCGCTCGCCGCCTGCCGCCAGGGCAAGGGTCAAGTTGTGGCGGATGTCACTGTCGCGCGGGGCCAGTTTAAAGGCGCGGTAATAATTGGCGGCCGCCAGCCCTCTGCTGCCCATCTTAAAATAGCAGTTACCTATATTGTAGTAAACATAAGGGTCGTTTGGGGCGTTTTTCAGTTCTTTTTCATAAAGTCCGAGTGCGGCGGAGAACTTGCCTGCGCGGTAGTACTCTTCGGCTTGCTGCAGAGCGGTTTGCCCCCAGGATGCGGCCGCAAACCCCAGCAAAAGAACCGTAAGCCATATGCGTTTCATCGGGCTTCCTCCTCCAGCAGTTTTAAAATATCCAACGCCTGGTGCGCCAGTTCCTGGGCGCTTAACGTGCCCGGCGTGCCCGGCGCAAAGCGGGCCACGTCCAGCCGCTGCCACAAAAGCGAGAACGCTTCCACCGTGGCGGGCGTAATGCCGTGTTTGGCTAACGCCGCCAAAATGGCCTTTAGCGGCAGGCTGCCGGTGCGGATGTGCATTCTTTGCTGTAAATAGTCCGACACGGCCTCGGATACCGCTTCGGGCGAGAACGCTTTTTTCAGGCGGCTCTTGGCCGAGGTGTACACCCGTTTGCTGGCCAGCGACTTGCGCCCCACGGACGCAAACAACACGCTGGCCGCCAAAACGGCAAGCAGAATCCAGTTCAGCGTCCGCCAGGTGCTCATCGTTACCAGTACGGACGGAGCGGGCGCGTGGTCGGTTTTTAAATAGGCAATATCCTGCCCCAACGTTTGAATGCCGGCCGCCGCCGCGGCTGCGGCGCCAAAGTCAAAGCCGGTATCCGTTTTGGTAGAGGGGGACACGGTTAACGAAATCGGTTCGGTCTGCAACGTTTTGTACGTGCGGGAAGACGGGTCAAAGTACGACCATTTAACCGCCGGAATGGTGTAAATGCCCGAGGCGGACGGTACCAATACGGTTTTGAACACTTTGGTGCTGCTAATCCGCCCGTTGGCGACCGACGCGTCGGACACGGCTTGCGCCGGATACATTTTAAATCCGTCCAGCGCGGGGAACTGCAAATCGGCCGTGGATTTGAGGTTGCCCGGACCTTTGACCGTGACGGTCAGCGTGACGGCTTCGCCCGCTTCCACCTGCGTGCGGTCGGCCTGGGCCGACATCGTAAAACCGGTGCCTACGGCGCCGTAAAAGGAGCCGGGTTTTCCGGCCGCCGGCAATGCGCGCACGGTAAGCGTAAAGGGGGAAGATTGGGCGGTTTGTTCCTGGCTGACGGCCGCCCCGCCAAACAGGCGGTCCCAAGCCGAAAGCGGGGAAGAACCCGTCATATAGCGCACGGTGGCCGGGCCGATGGTGGCTTTGCCGGGGGTAGCACCCGTCAGCAGGTAACGCTGTTCTTCGTAGCGGTACAGTTCTCCGCCGATGCTCTGCGTGCCTTGCGAGGAGCCGGCGTCCTCCATAAAAATGTTGGAAACGGTCGGCTTTTGGTAAGGCGCGTCATAGAACGGGCGGTTGTAATAAAAGCGCACGGCCAGGGTGACCGCTTCGTTTACGTAGGGATTTTTGTCGCTTACGGCGGCAACTAAAAAGTAGTTTTCATCCCCGCGGGCATAGGCTTGGTTGGCCAGGTCGCGTTCCAAGGGGGGGAGGTGCGGGTCGGCCGTTTCGCGCGGGCGTTTGACGGCGGCGGAATCGTAATTGCCGGCAGATATCGCCTTGGCCGAAGACGACGCCGGCCGCGATTGCGCAATGCCTTGCGCGTTGCGGTAGATGCTGACGGAAATCGGGTCGGTCTTGTACGTTTTGCCGTTGTAGGTAAATTGAATGGCGCCAATGGTGGCGTTGCCCACAAAGCGGGGCAGCATGGTATAGCGGAACACGGTGGACGTTTGACCGTTGACGGAGGTGCGCTGCACTTCGCGCGAATAGACGTTAAACGCCGGCAGGCTGGGCAGCTGGGGCATGACCATATTGCCCGACGCGCCGTTTACTTCTACCGTCAGCGTCAGTTCATCGTCCAGCGTCAGGTTGGTTTTGTCCACCCGCGCCGTGACGGACACCTGTGCCCCGGCCCATACGGCCAAGGTAAGCAGTACAAAAGTAAGCAGAAATTTTTTCATACGGTTACCAATCTTTTTCCACGTTGCTGTCCTGCGCGGCGCCGGCCTGGGTGGGTTTTTTGCGTTCGTTTTCCCGGGCCATTTGCATTACGCGGTCCGCATCGTTTTTGTTCATGGCGTCCTGCGGGTTGGACGGGTTTTGCTGCTGCTGTTGTTGGTCTTGGTCCTGCTGGCCCTGGTTGTTTTTGTCCTGCTGGGACTGGTTGGGCGAGGCGTCGTCTTGGTTTTGCTGATTTTGGTCGTTTTGGTTTTGTTGGTCCTGCTGTTGCTGCAAAATCAGCTGTAAATTGTGGATGGCTTCCAAATCCTGGGGGTTTTTGACCAGCGCCTGGCGGTAGGCGGCAATGGCTTTTTGCGCGTCGCCCCCGCGGTAATAGGCGTTGCCCAGGTTAAACAAAGCGTCCTGCGCCAGTTTGCCTTCTTGTTCGGCCGTTTGCTCAAAGGCTTGTTCGGCCGCGGCGTAGTCCTTCAGATAATAAGAGGCAGCCCCCGCCCCGAAAGCGGCGCTTTCGTTTTGCGGGTCCTTTTGCAAGGCCTCGGCGTACTTTTGGAGTGCTTGGCCGTATTTTTGGTCCTTATACAGCTTGCCCCCTTGGCGCAAATCGGCCCGCACCCCGCCGTAAGCGGAGGTGGCTCCGAACACCAACACTAAAAGCAGCCATTTCTTCATACTATATTTTACCTTTTTTGAGAGGGTTTTTCTGCCCCGCGGCGGGTGTTTTTGCGGCCGCGCGGCCACAGCAAATACCCCGCCAGGCACAGCATCGCCAGCACCAGCGGGAAAGCGTAGCGGTTTTTGTAGGCCGCCCGCGCCGCCGTGCGCGAAACGGAACGGTCCAGCCCTTTTACGGCGCCTTCCACCTGCGCGGCCACTTGCGCCGGGGTCGTGTACGGAATGTACACGCCGCCGGTGGCTTGGGCCAGCTCCAGCAGGGTTTTTTCGTCCAGTTTGGAAACGACGGTTTTGCCTTCTTTGTCTTTCTTATATTCCAAAATCTTGCCGGAGGCGTCCGTTTTGGCCGGGATCAGCGTGCCGTCCTTGGTGCCGATGCCGATGGCAATAATGCGGATGCTGTTTTGCTGGGCGGTTTCCTGCGCGGCTTTTAATTCTTCGGGGGCGTGGTCTTCGCCGTCCGTTAACAAAATAAGCGCTTTTTGGCCGGGGTATTTGGCCAGCATCCGCGCGGCCAGCGCCACCGGCGCCGAAAGCGACGTGCCCGGCACGGGCAGCATATCGGGCTGCAGCGAGTCAATAAAATAGGTCAGGGCGTCTTCGTCCGTGGTGATGGGGCACTGAATATACGCCTGCGACGTAAACGCAATGATGCCCAAGCGTTCGTCTTTTAAATTGCTTACCAGCATACGCAGCATATTTTTGGCGTTAGCCAAGCGGTCGGGCTGCAAATCCCGCGCGCGCATAGAGGCCGATACGTCCACC
This sequence comes from uncultured Elusimicrobiales bacterium, assembly GCA_944325235.1. GTDB lineage: Bacteria > Elusimicrobiota > Elusimicrobia > Elusimicrobiales > Elusimicrobiaceae > Avelusimicrobium. Next base: position 4,640 of record CALUZE010000074.1, read on the forward strand.
GCGATGACCGTTTGCGCAAAAGTGCCCTGGGCTTCTATCACTTCCGTCCCCCACTGCGGGCCCGCCAATGCGGCAAACAGGAAAAATACCGTCAGCACGAACAAGGCCCCGCGCCAGCGCGACACCGGCCGCAGCGATTGCGTGAGCTTGGCGTAAGCCTGCGGGCCAAACAACGCGTGGATGAGGCGGTTTTTTAATTTAAACCCTAACCACGCGGCCAGCCCCACCAGCACGGCCGCCGGAATAAAATACAGTAAATAGACGGGTTTGGCAAATAATTCCATATTAAGGCACCTTAATTAAAAACAGTTTTTCCAGTATATAGGCCGCCAGCGCGCACGCCAACGCCAGCAGCAGGAAGGGGTGGTAATAGTCGCTGCGGTCCACGGTGGAGCTGGGGGCAAAGGTGGTTTTTTCCAGCTCGTTGATGGTATCGTAAATTTTTTCCAGTTCCGCTTCGTTTTTGGCGCGGTAGAACTTGCCGCCGGTCGCGTCGGCGATTTCCATCATCAGCCCTTCGTTGATTTCGTCCTCGGCGCTGGAGTAGAGCGTTTCGCCCGGGGCGCTGGCCGTGCCGATAGTGTAGACGCGGATGCCGTACGCCGCTGCGGCTTTGGCCGCCAGCTGGGGGGAAATGGTGCCGGCGTTAGAGTCGCCGTCCGTCAGCAGGATGATGATTTTGCTCTTGGCCTTGCTGTCTTTTAAATGGTTGGCGGCCACGCCCAGTGCGTCGCCGATGGCGGTATAGTTGGGGTCCACAATGCCCAAAAACAGGGTGGAAAGGTATTCCTGCAAGGCTTCGTGGTCCAGCGTCAGCGGGGCTTGCAGCATGGCCTGCTTGGCAAATACCACGAGTCCGATGCGGTCGTTAAAGCGTTTGGAAATAAAGCGTGAAGCCGTCTGCTGTGCGGCCACAAAGCGGTTGGGGTAAAAATCCTGCTTTTGCATAGAGGCCGACACGTCCATCAGCAAAATAATGTCAATGCCTTCGGTGGGGGGCAATACCGTGCGGTCCACGCGCACCGGCCGCGCCAGGGCCACCACCATCAAAAGCAGCGCCGCCGAGTACAGCGCCGTAGGCAGCCACCGCGTGCACAGCACCCGCAGCGAAGATTGTTCCACCATCAGGTGCGTCATCGGGTAGGCAATCCGCCGGGCAAATGCACCGCGGAAAACCGTTTGCGCCAAGAAAACCGCAAACGGTACAATTAACAATAAAAACGCCCACGGGTGCAAAAATTCAGCCCGCCCGCCGGACAGCCGTTCAAACAGCAATCCCGCCAGGCTGACCAGCGCCAGCACCGCACAGCCCGCCAGCAGGACGGCCATCGTTTTGGGGGCGCGTTTAACAAACAGGTTGGCGCCCAACGCCAGCAATAACAGCCCTACGCTGATTAAGAAAAAATAAATCATTTATCCTCCTTTTGCGTAGCGGGAGCCAGCTCCTTGGGGGCGGTTTCCACGATGATTTCGCGCAGGATTTTGACGTCTTTGTCGCGGATTTGCTCGCTGGGGACGGCTTTGGCAAATTTAACCAAATCGCCCGAGCTTAAAAATTCCCGCAGTTGGTACATTAAAGGCGCCATTTGCGGCATGGCTTTCACGCGCCGCAGCAGTTCGGCGGAGGTATCGGCCGACGCGTCTATATGAAATTGCCGCCACAGGTATTCGCGCAGAATGTCCGACAGCGTGATGTAAAACAGTTTGTATTGCTGGTTCTCCCACAGGCCGCTGTCGAGCAGCGCGTCAATTTTGGACAGGGCAATCACGTTGCCCGGGCGGGTGTCTTCGTGGTTGTCCACGCGCAGGGCCCGGCTGTGCCACCGCTGGTACCAGTAGCGGATGACGTACGCAAGCGCC
>CALUZE010000075.1 GCA_944325235.1 uncultured Elusimicrobiales bacterium
AAGGTGGCCGTGACGGGCTGCCTGGTGGAACGCTTTAAAGAGCAGGTGGAAAAAGAATTCCCGGAGCTGGACACCATTTTTTCCATTTCCGCGCAGGACCATATTGAAGACGTATTAAAACGCCGCGGCACCCTGCTGGAACCGCTGCCCAAAGCGCTTTATCTGCCGGAATACAAAATGAGCCTGACCGCCCCGCATACCGCCTATTTGAAAGTGGCCGACGGCTGCAACAACCGCTGCGCCTACTGCACCATTCCGTTCATCCGCGGCAATTACCGCTCCAAACCGATGAAGGACATCCTCCGCGAGGCCAAGCTGATGATTGAAGCCGGCGTGAAAGAAATTTCCCTTATCGCACAGGACACCACGTCCTACGGCATAGACCTCTACGGCAAGCCGCACTTGCTGGAACTGTTGGAAAAACTGCTTAAATTAAAAGGCTTGGGCCGCCTGCGCATTATGTACGGCTACCCGCACCGGGTGACCAAAGAAATCGCACAGCTGATGGCGTCTACCGACAAGATTTTCCATTATATTGACATCCCCCTCCAGCACATTGCGGACCCGGTCCTCAAACGGATGAACCGCCATTGCGACGCGGCCCAAATCCGCCGCACGCTGGATATGCTCAAAACCGAAGTGCCGGATATTTCGCTGCGGACGAACTTTATTGTGGGCTTTCCGGGCGAAACCAAAAAAGACTTTAACGAACTTAAAAAATTCGTGCGGGAATATGAATTTGACAATATGGGCGTGTTTGAATTCTTCCGCGAAAAAGGCACCGCCGCTTACGGCATGGAGCAAATCCCGGCGGCCGTGAAACACGAACGCGCGCGCGAGCTGGAAGAAGTGCAAAGCCGCGTGATAGACAAAATCAATAAACGCCTGGTGGGAACGGTGCTGGAAGCCATTGCCGACGGGCCGGACTTCGGCCGCACTTACAAAGACGCGCCGGATATTGACGGAAAAGTCACCTTCACGCGCCCGGTGGAAACGGGAAGTATTTTTAAAGCGCGCGTGGTGGCGGCCGAAGGCTACGAACGCGAGCTGGAACCCTTGGAAAAATAAAACAAAAACCCCGCCGAAAGCGGGGTTTTTTATGGGTAAAAAGCACGGCTACATCTGGTTCGTCAGCGCCGTAACGATGGACGCCGTCCACGCCAGGTCCAGCGGTTCGGTCAGTTCTTGGGAATTGTTAAAATCTTTTTCAAACAGCCGCGTTTCCAGCTCCGCCACAAAGGCCGGGTCGGAAATACCCAGGCTCATTTCTTTGTTGATGTAGAGGCTCATTTTGTCAAAATTGGCCGTTCCCACCACGGCCCAGCCGTCATACAAGGCGGCCTTCACGTGGCTCATTCCGTTGTAAAAATACACGCGCACGCCGTTTTTTAGCAGTTTGTTGGCCATCACACGGTTGTTCAGGTCCATAATACCCACGTCGTTTTTGCCGGGCAAAATCACGCGCACGTCCACCCCGCGGCCGCGGGCGTCAATCAGTTCCTTGATAATGCGGTCGTCGGAAAAATACGCGTTTTGAATGTACACGCGTTTTTTGGCGCGGCGGATGGCTTCGCGCTGGGCGTCAAAAATTTCGGAATCGTTGGGCTTGGTGTACATCAGCCGCACGTCTATCATTCCGGGGGCTTCGCGGTTCACGTCGCGCCGGCGCTTGCTGAACAGCCGGCGGTATGCGGCCGCATAATCGCCGCCCCAGCCGGTAAAGGACCAATTTTCATAAAAATTTTTCACCAATTTCCCCACCACCGGTCCTTCCAGCGCCACCATCATATCGTGCCAGGTGTAGCGGTATTCCTGCCCGATGTTCATCCCGCCCGTATAGGCGATTTTCCGGTCCACAATGTACACTTTCGTGTGGTCAAACGTACCCCACGGGTTTAAATGCGTGCGGGCTTTGGCTTTGGAATGTTTGCGCAAATACGACGTAATGTACTTGGGCATAATGAACGTTTCGGACGTTTTCAGCTCCGGGTTCTTGCCCGAATTTAGCACGGTGTTCAGTTCGTCCACCACCACGCGCACGTCTATGCCTTCGTTGGCGCGGGCTTTCATTACGTCGGCGATAGAAAGGCCGTACGGGTCCGCCATAAAAATATAGACGGTGGCAAAAATGCTTTCCTGTGCGCGCTGCATGGCCAACATAAAATGCGGGAAAAATTCTTCCCCGTCTATCAGCAGCGTCACAAACGCTTTGTAATTTTGTTTGCTGATTTTTTTATCCAGCCAGCGGTTGAAATCGGCTAAATCCATTCCTTCGCCCGTGGTGTTTAGCGGCGGGATTTCTTTCAAATCCCACGTGCGCGGCGGGAACATCGTATACGTCGTGGCCGTGCCGAATGCAAACAGGCGGTGCGTGGTGGTAAACGGCGCTTTCAGTACGCCAAAGAGGTGGCTTTTGACGAAGAAGGAATAAATAAACGAGGCTGAAAACCCCAGCGAAGTCATTTCTTTTTTTACTTCGTAATAATCCGGCAGCTGGAGCTGGATGTTGCGGCGGGTTTCGGTATCTACATAAATATAGGGCGAAGCGGGAACCCCTTCCAACTGCAACAAAAAGCGGGTATACGGCTCCCCGGCGGCGGCCACCATTTTTTTAAGTTGTTCGTTGACCAGCAAATCAAACTGGACGGCCTCAATATGGCCCACAATTTGGATATCGCCCGGGGCGTCTTTTAACTGCACCAAATCGGGCGTGCCGTCCGCGCGGCGCAACAGCACCGTTTCGTAATTTCGGATAAACAGCAAAATTCCCTGCCCGGTATGCGGCGGCACCAGCGGGGCAATGGTGCGCTTTAACACTTCGCTCCATTCCCGCCCCACTACCACCACACGGCGGCTGTGGTCCAGGCGGTCCGAGTTTTTCACGCGTTGGGGCAGCAGCGGCGCGATGTGCACGTTGCCTTCCGGCTGCGGTTTGGAAAGGTCCGCCGTAAAGAAGAAGGACTCTCCTTGATAATCGTATTGAATGTAGAGTGTATTGGCAACCAAAAACGCGCCGGACGGCTCCACTTGGTGGGTAGCCACCCGCCGCAAAGCGTCTTGCTTTTGGGAAGAATGCGCACACGCGCACAGCAGCAGCACACAACACAAACAGACCAGCAGGCGAATTTTCGTCATAGGGGTATTGTAGCAAATCCGGGCCGCCGCTCGGGCGGACCGGGCCGCACAGACCGGCGCGGCCGGACCGACGTCCGAAGCGCCTTATTTCACGTAAGGTTTTATTTTTTCGTACACGCGCTCGGCCACAATTTTGTACCCGGCGGCATTGGGGTGCACCATATCGGACTTGTATTGTTTCTCGTTAAAAATCCCCTGCAAAATGCCCGGCACAAACACGGCGCCTTTTTTCTGCGCCAGTTTTTTATAGGCCCGCGTATAATGCCCCATACCGGGGCCGCCGATGTCCACCACCACGGCCACCGCACCCGCCGCCTGCACGGCGTCCACGATTTGTTCCACCGCCGCGACGGCGTCCTCCATGCGCATATTGCGCATATAGTCGTTGCCGCCAAATTCAATCAGCACCATATACGGGTTTTGGGCCAGCACTTCGGGCAGGCGGGAGGGCGCATGAACGGCCGTCTCGCCGGACAGACCCAAATTCACCACGGGCCGACCCAGCTTTTCAGCCAAAAAATCCGGATAGGCCGACCCTTTCGGCGCACCGTGGCCGGCGGTTAAACTGTCCCCAAACGCCACAAGGGCCGTGCCGGGATTACTTACGTTTTTTATTTCCGTCGTATCCCGCATAAAATAATAGGCGCAGCACGCCACCAGTACAAGAAGAATCCATTTTTTCATATATCTGTTTTATTATAACAAAAAACAATTTTCCCGCCCGCCCGTACGCGCGTGAGAAAAAGGGTTGACTTTTCGCTCCTTTATTATAAGAATAAGGGTATGAGAAAAACTTTAACCAAAGACGAAGAATTAGCCTTATTGGATGCCGCGCAGCAAGTGCGCGAAAACTCCTATTCGCCCTACTCTAAATTTAAAGTAGGCGCCGCCGTACTGACGCAGGACGGAAGGATCTTCCGGGGGACCAATATAGAAAACGCTTCCTACGGGCTGACCGTCTGCGCGGAACGCAATGCCATTTTTGCCGCCGTAGGCGCCGGGGAACGCCGCTTCCGCGCGCTGGCTTTGGTTACGCAAAAAGTGCCGGGGATGGCTTTCGGCTCGCCCTGCGGCGCCTGCCGCCAGGTGATGAGCGAATTTATGTCGCCCAATACGCCCATTTTAATCGCCGTGCTGGACAAACAAAAACGCTTTGTCTACCGCAAAACCTTGCGCGAATTAATGCCGTTTCCGTTTGATAAATTTACAGAAAAATAACACGCGGCGTTTGCCGCGTTTTTTGGGGGACGTATGACACAAACCACCTACAAAGGCCTTGCGGCCGTGGCGCTGGAAAATGACTCGCTGCGCCTGACGCTGCTGCCGGGATACGCCTGGAAAATAGCCAGCCTCGTCAGCAAAAAAACCGGCCGGGAGTTTTTATTTCAATCCGCGGCCGAAGAACTGCGCGTGCCCGAATACGGTGCCGCATTCTCGGAATACGATTCCAGCGGGTTTGACGAAGTGTTCCCCTCCATAGACGCCTGCCCCTACCCCGACGGATCCTGGGCCGGCATGCCCATCCCCGACCACGGCGAAGTATGGGCCCTGCCCTGGGAAGGCATCTGCGGCCCCGAGGACCGCGCCGCCAAAGCGTTTGTAAAAAGCCAAACGCTGCCGTATATTTTTTCCAAAAGCATTTCGTTAAAAGACAACGAAATTTTGCTGGAATACTGCGTGGAAAATACCGCCGCCGAAGACTTTAAATTTATCTGGACGCCCCACTGCCTGCTGGCCTGCTCCCCCGCTACGCGTCTGCTCATCCCCGAAAATTTAACCCAAGTCATGACGGTGGAACACTCCACCCAACACCTGGGCCCCTGGGGCACGCTGCATTCCTACCCCGTCACCCAAGACGTCAACGGGCGGGAAATGGACTTGGCCGCCACGGAACCCGCCGAGGCCGGCACGTGCGAAAAATTCTACTTTACGGGCAAAAACCTCGCCGGCTGGTGCGGCATAGAACATACCGACTCCGGCGAAAAACTCATCTATTCCTACGACCCGGACAAAGTGCCCTACCTGGGCATTTGGAAAACGCAGGGCGGCTACCGCGGCGATTACAACATTGCCCTGGAACCCTGCACCGGGGAATACGACGATTTGTACGTGGCCAACAAAATCCGCCGCGTGGCGGTGGTCGGGCCCAAGGGCCGCTATGAATGGTGGCTCAAAATTACATTGCAATAATGGCTGGGGCGCCCGCGCGCCCCAAAGGGGATACTGCTATGAACCAACTGGCACTACGAAGCAAATTCAACGAAGTCTTCAAAAAGGAAAAGCTCTACTTTTTTGCGCCCGGGCGCGTGAACCTGATTGGCGAACATACCGACTATAACGGCGGCCACGTGTTCCCGTGTGCGTTGTCCTTCGGCACGCATTGCGTGTTCTGCAAGCGCGACGACCGCAAAATTCGGCTCTATTCGCTCAATTTCCCGCAAATGGGCATTATTGACGCCGATTTGGACAACATCACCTACAACAAAAAGCAGGATTGGGCCAACTATCCGCTGGGCGTCATCAAAACGCTGCAAAACCACGGCTACCGCATTGACCAAGGGTTTGAACTGATGTATTGGGGAGACATCCCCAACGGGGCGGGGCTGTCGTCCTCGGCGTCCATAGAACTGGCCACCGGCGTAGCGATGAACACCGTTTTTAAGCTCTACATTCCGCCGGTGGAACTGGTGAAAATCTGCCAGGAAGCCGAAAATAAATTCGTGGGGATGAACTGCGGCATTATGGACCAATTTGCCATTGGCATGGGCAAAGAAGGCTGCGCCGTCTTGCTGGACTGCAACACGCTGGATTACGAATACGCCCCGCTGGATTTGAAAGGCATTTCCATTGTGATTATGAACACCAACAAACGCCGCGAGCTGGCCGACTCCAAATACAACGAACGCCGCGGCGAATGCGAACGCGCATTAAAGGCGCTGCAAACGCGCCTGCCGATTAAGTCTTTGGGAGAACTGAGCATTGAAGAATTTGAAAAGAACAAAGACCTCATCGTAAACCCCGTGGAACGCAAACGCGCCAAACACGCCGTGTACGAAAACCAACGCACGCTGGAAGCCGTCAAAAAATTAAAAGAAGGCGATTTGGTTACTTTCGGCAAGCTGATGAACGAGTCCCACATTTCGCTGCGGGACGATTACGAAGTAACCGGCAAAGAGTTGGACGCACTGGCCGAGGCCGCCTGGCAGCAAAAAGGCGTGTTGGGCGCACGGATGACGGGCGCGGGGTTTGGCGGCTGCGCAATTGCGCTGGTGAAAGACGAAGACGTCAAAAATTTTATAGACAACGTGGGCAAAATCTACCGCGACAAAACCGGCCTGACGGCAGATTTTTAC
>CALUZE010000076.1 GCA_944325235.1 uncultured Elusimicrobiales bacterium
GCACCTGGTGCCGCCTGGGCAGAAGACGCCCCTACTTTTTGGGCGGGGCGATTTTCTCCGTCATAGCGCTTATTTTAATGCCGCAAGCCTCGGCCATTTGGATGGCCGTCATCGCCCTGTGGGTGTTGGACACGTCCGTCAACGTCAGCATGGAGCCGTTCCGCGCTTTCGTGGGCGATATTCTGCCCGAAGAACAACGCAAAACCGGTTACGCCATGCAAAGCGTGATGATTGGCGCGGGCGCGGTGATTGCGTCTTTCCTGCCGCAGATTTTAACGTCCTTGGGCGTCAGCACCGAAGCTCCGCTGGGCCACATTCCGGCCACGGTGCGCTACTCGTTCTACATCGGCGCGGTCGTGTTGCTTACAGCCATTTTGGCCACCATCAAAACCACGCCGGAATATCCCCCGGCCGATATGGACGCTTTTAAACAGCTGCAAAAGCAAACCTTCAGCCTTAAAAAAACGCTGCGCGAAATGTACCAGGCGATGGTCACCATGCCGTCCACCATGCGCCGCCTGGCGGTGGTGCAATTTTTTACCTGGGCCGCGTTTATGGTAATGTGGGTATACTTCACGCCGGGGATTGCCTCGGGCGTGTTTCACGCCGTGCCGGGCACGCCAGAATACGAAACGGCCGCCAACTGGGGCAGCTCCTGCTTTGGCATTTACAACGGGGTGGCGTTTGTGTTTGCGTTTGCCTTGCTGTGGCTGACCACTAAATTTTCCGCCAAGGCCATCCACATTGTTTGCTTGGCCGTCGGCGGCCTGGGGTTGGGCTCGCTGGGATTAACGCTGGTAGGCGTGGAATTTAGCAAAATGGGGTTAATCCTGCCGATGGTATGCATCGGAATTGCCTGGAGCAGTATCCTTTCCATGCCCTATGCGATGCTTTCCAACGCACTGCCGCCCGAAAAAATGGGTTTCTATATGGGCGTATTTAACTTTGCCATCGTCATTCCGCAAATCTGCGTCAACCTGTTCTTCGGCCCGATTATGAAGCACCTCTTGGGCGGCAGTGCCATTGCCGCCGTGGGCGTAGGCGGGCTGAGCCTGTTGGCGGCGGCCGCGTTTACGTTTTGGGTGCGCGACCATAAACCCGTACAGGAGTAACTTATGAAAATTTCGTTTCACCTTCCTTACCAAACGGCCTGGGGCGAAACTTTGCACGCCCTGCTTTACCGCGCCAACGCCGCCCCCCACGAACGGAAAATCAACATTCCGCTTTCCACCCGGGACGGCAAAACCTGGTCGGGCGAAATCCAGCTGCTGCTCAAACAGCCGGCGCTCCTTTCCTACCACTACGAAGTCCGCCGCGGCACCCGCACCACCCGTACCGAATGGCACGCCGTGCCGCGCGTGTTGTATGCGGACCCGGCCGCCGGCCACTACTTTTTGCAGGACTTATGGCGGGACTTGCCGGCCGCCTCGTGGCTGTATTCCTCGGCGGTGACGGACGTTTTTGAACGGCGCACGCGCTTTGCCCTGGCACCCGTTAAACTGTTTGCGCGCACGGTGCTGCTGCGCGCGCAAACGCCGGTACTACCCGGCGGAAAATTGTACGTTTGCGGGGCCGGCAGCGAGCTGGGCAACTGGAACCCGAAGCACGCCATCCAAATGACGGAAGGCGAATACAACGAATGGAGCCTGTCGCTCAACGCGTGGTCCGCCAATCAGATGGAGTACAAATTTATTTTAAAAACCAAAGACCAAGTACTTTGGGAACAGGGCCCCAACCGCCGGTTGGAAATCCCCCCGCTTACAAACGGGGACGTGTGGATAGCAAACGATTTGCGCCCTTGCTTTGGCGCAATGGATTTTTTGCGTGCGGCGGGGACGGTGCTGCCCGTGTTTGCGCTGCGCAGCCAAGACGGCTGGGGCGTGGGCGATTTCGGCGATTTGGAAAAACTGGCCGACTGGGCCCGCCAAACCGGCCAGCACGTGCTGCAGCTGTTGCCCGTAAACGACACGACGCTCACGCGCACCTGGCAGGATTCCTATCCCTACAATGCGCTTTCCGTGTACGCACTGCACCCCATTTATGCGGACGTGCGCCACTTGCCCGCGCCGGACAAAAAGACCGCCGAGCAATTTGAAAAACGCCGCCAAGCGCTTAACGCGTTGCCGCAGCTGGATTACGAAGCCGTCCTGCAGCTGAAAACCGAACGCTTGCAAGCGGCCTTTGCGCAAGAAGGCAAACAGGTGTTGGCGTCCACAGCCTTTGTGCACTTTTACAACGAAAACAAGCACTGGCTGGCGCCTTATGCGATGTTCTGCGTCCTGCGCGACAAATACCACACCAGCGATTTTTCCTCCTGGCCGCAGCACGCCCGTTTTTCGCAAGCCGATTTAAACGCGTTCTGTGCGCCCGGCTCGGCCGATTTTGCCCAAGTGGCGTTTTGGTATTATGTGCAATTTTTGCTGCATACCCAACTGCTGCACGCCTCGGCCCGCGCGCGGGAAAAGGGCGTTATTTTAAAAGGCGACATCCCCATCGGCGTTTCTCCCCAAAGTGTGGACGCGTGGATGGAGCCGGAGCTGTTTTGCCTCAACGCGCAGGCCGGCGCACCGCCGGATGATTTTTCCGCCACCGGGCAAAACTGGGGACTTCCCACCTACAACTGGGACGTTATGGCCCGCGACGGCTACCGCTGGTGGGAGCGGCGTTTTACACATATGGCCAAGTATTTTGACGCCTACCGCATTGACCATGTGCTGGGCTTCTTCCGCATTTGGGAAATTCCGTCCCACAGCGTGCAAGGCCTGCTGGGGCAGTTCGTCCCGGCGCTGCCGCTGGACACGGCCGAAATGGAACAACGCTACGGTCTGGCCTTTAATCCGGACTTTCTGCGCCCGTATATTTCCGAACAAGTTCTGTTTGAAAAACTGGGCGACCTGGCCCCTGCCGCCAAACAAAAATTCCTCACGCGCGCGGCGGACGGCTCGTACGACCTGCGCCCGGATTACAACACCCAGCGCAAGATAGAAGCCGCCTTTTCCGGCCAGACGGACGAAGCATCCACCCGCCTGAAAAACGGGCTGTATGCCCTGGTTGCCAACGTGCTGTTTGTGCCGGACCGAACGGACCCGCACAAATATCACCCGCGGATTGCGGCGCTGACGGACTCGGCTTTCCGTGCGTTAAACGCGCCGGAAAAAGAGGCCTTTACCCGCCTGTATAACGATTATTTCTACCGCCGCCACAACACGTTTTGGAAAGACGAAGCGATGAAAAAACTCCCCGCTTTGACGCAAGCCACGCGTATGCTGGCCTGCGCGGAAGACTTGGGCATGGTGCCGGCCTGTGTGCCCGGCGTGATGGAACAGCTGCAAATGCTGTCGCTGGAAATCCAGCGCATGCCCAAACGCTTGGGCGAAACCTTTGCCGACACGCGGCGCTACCCGTATCTGTCCGTGGCCACGCCGTCCACGCACGATATGTCCGTCCTGCGCGGCTGGTGGAAAGAAAACCCGGCGCTGACCCGGCGGTTTTGGAACGAAGTCCTCCAACGCCCCGGCCAGGCCCCGGCGGAAGCGGACGGCGCCACATGCGAGCAAATCCTGCGGATGCACTTGCAAAGCCCGTCCATGCTGGCGCTCATTTCGTGGCAGGATTGGTCGTCCATGGACGAACAGCTCCGCGCCCCCAACCCGGACGAAGAGCGCATCAACTTTCCGGCCAATCCGCGCCACTACTGGCGCTACCGCATGCCGCTTACGCTGGAAAAACTGCTGACCGAGCACACATTCAACGATAAAATCCGGCAAATGCTGGCTGAAACCCACCGCCAATCGGTATAGAGTTTACACGCAAAACGCCCCGGCCAAAACCGGGGCGTTTTTATTGCGGCGGCCGCTATACAGCCAATCAAAACAAGCCATAAAAAAACTCCCGCGGCATGGTCGCGGGAGTTTTGACAAAAGGCCGCTTGTTATAGCGGGATGTTGCCCTTGTGCGGGTTCTTGTGCGGGTCGCGCTTGTTTTTAAGCACTTCAAACGCGCGGATGATTTTGGTGCGCGCTTCGGCCGGTTCAATGATTTCGTCAATAGAACCGTTGGTCGCCGCTTGGTAGGGAGAGGCAAACTTGTCGGAGTATTCCTTCGTCAATTTTTGCTTTAATTCTTCCTTCTTTGCGGCGTCGGGCTCGGCCTTCAAATCGCGCGAGTACAAAATTTCCACCGCGCCGCGCGGCCCCATGACGGCAATTTCCGCGCTGGGGAACGCAAAGTTGAAATCCCCGCGCAGGTATTTGGAACCCATGGCAATATACGCGCCGCCGTAGGCTTTGCGCAGCACCAGGGTTACTTTGGGGATGGACGCCTCGGAATATGCATAGAGCAGCTTTGCCCCGTGGCGGATAATGCCGCCGTGTTCCTGCTGCACGCCGGGCAGATAACCGCCCGTGTCCACCAGCGTTAAAAGCGGGATGTTAAACGCGTTTAAAAAGCGGATAAAGCGCGCGGCTTTGTCGCTGGCGTCGCAATCCAACGCACCGCCCAAACAGGCCGGGTTGTTGGCCACTACGCCCACCACATGTCCGCCCAGGCGGATGAAGCCCGTTACGATGTTTTTGGCAAAGTTCTGGTGAATTTCAAAAAATCCGTAGTCATCGGCCAAGCGCCAAATGACGTGGTGAATGCGGAAGGCTTTTTTGGGGTCCATTTCGCACACGCGTTCCAGCACCGGCACGCTGCGTTCCACCAAGTCGCTGGTGGTATCCAGCGGCGGTTTTTCGTCGCAGTTTTGGGGCAGGAACGAAAGCAGCTCGCGCACCTGGCGGAAGCAGTCCTGCTCGGACTTGGCCACAAACTGGCACACGCCGCTTTTTTCGCTATGGGGGCGGGAACCGCCCAAGGTGTCAAAGTCCACTTCTTCGCCGGTGGCCGCTTTCACGGCGCCCGGACCGGTGATGAACATATGGCTGATGCCTTCCACCATAAAAATAAAATCCGTCAGCGCCGGCGAATACGCCGCGCCGCCCGCACAGGGGCCCAAAATAACAGAAATCTGAGGAATTACGCCAGAGGCTTTTACGTTGCGATAGAAAATTTCGCCGTAGCCGTTTAAGCTGTCCACCCCTTCCTGGATGCGCGCCCCGCCGGAATCAAACAGCCCGATCAGCGGGATTTTGGATTCAATCGCGCGGTCCATCAACGAGGCGATTTTTTTGGCGTGCGCCAAACCCAAGGAGCCGCCCATCTGCGTGAAATCCTGCGCAAACAGGGCCACTTCGCGCCCGTTAATGCGGCCGAAACCGGTGATGACGCCGTCGCCTTTGATATGTTTGTCTTTAATGCCGAAATCACTGCAGGAGCTTTCCATCAAACTTTTGATTTCAATAAAGCTGTCTTTGTCTAACAGGTAGGAAATACGTTCGCGGGCGGTCATCTTGCCTTTGTCTTTTTGGGCTTTGATGCGGGCCTCGCCGGCGCCTTTTAGGGCGTCCTGGGAAACTTGTCTAAATTTTACCAAGCTGGCCGGAGCGGGTTGATCCGACGGCTTATCGTGTTTGGGGTCCTCAAAAAGTTCAATCATAGTCCCTCCGAAATCTGTATAGTTTATATTTTACTAAATAATGCGGTTCAATGCCCGTGCGCGAGCGTAAACATAAACCCCGCAATGCGCTCGTCCGTCTGCAAGGTAAGGGCCGGGCTGCCCAGGCGGGTGTAGGCGGCCAGGGCCGCGCCAAAAAAGGATACTTGCCCGTTGATACAGCGCACGTCGTAACTGTTTAAAGAAAGCCCCGTGCCCAACACTTTTACCACGGCTTCTTTTTGCGTCCACAGCGAGGTTAAAAACGCGTCCCCCGTTCCGGTAAGTTCCGACGGGTGGAAAAAATCTTTCGCCCATGTATTCAAGCGGTGTTCTATTTTTTCCAAATCAATGCCCACAAACCGCTCGTCCGCGCTGACGGCCGCCACGGCCCACCCGTGGCTGTGGGTAATGCTGAAAGCCAGCGGGCTTTCCTCCCCCTTTACAAGCAACACAGGCTTTCCGGAAGGGTGGGGCAGCACTTCTATTTCCCGGTGCGAAACGCCGCAGCACGCGCGCACCAGCTCCTTTAACGCAAATCTGCCCCCGAGCCACTCCACCCTGCGCTTGGGGAAGCGAAGCGTTTGGAAAAACGCCGCTTCCTGCTGGCTCAGGATTTCGTCAGCCGGGGGCAGACGGTTTAAATCAACTGCTTTAATTTGGCAGGACATTGCGCCCTGGATTACTGGCCGATGGCCTGGTAACCGTGGATTTCCACCCACACGTTGCCTTGCGCGTCGTACACGTAAGCGTCGTGCAAGGTTTTGCCGTCAGCCGTGTTGCCGCGGTTGACGCCGTACAAATACAGCTCGGCCGGCGGGACTTGTTTGTTGAGCACGGCCACTTCGGCGATGCCGTCGGGCAGCGTCATTTTGTGTTCAATGCTCATGTCCTGGAAGCCGCAGCACTG
>CALUZE010000077.1 GCA_944325235.1 uncultured Elusimicrobiales bacterium
TGTTCGCCCCACGCCAGGAATAAATGCTCTGGTCCGGGTCCCCCACCACGCACAATTTGCGGTGTTTGGCGGCCAGCATTTTGGTAATTAGGTATTGGGTATGGTTGGTGTCCTGGTATTCGTCCACCAAAATATATTGGAAAAAGTCCTGGTAGTAGTTGCGGATGTCTTCGTGGTCGCGCAGCAGAACGACGGTTTTAACCAATAAATCGCCGAAATCCAACGCACCCGCCTCCTTAAGTTTTTGCTCGTAGCGGCGGTACACTTCGGCCGCGCGGATTTTGAAATCCAACCCGCTGGCGGTGGCGCTTTGCATCATCGTGTCCGGCGTGACCATATCGTCTTTGGCGCGGGAAATCAGACTGACGATTTGGTTGATTTCTTTCTTCGGGTCTTTAATGCCCATTTGTTCCAAAATCAGGCTGACGACTTTCTTTTGGTCGGAATCATCGTAGATAGCGAAATCGCGCGAGAGGCCCAACGCTTCCGCGTTTTGGCGCAAAATGCGCACGCCGAACGAGTGGAACGTGTGTATCCACACGCGGCGGCCGCAGCCGGGCTCCAGAGCTTCCACGCGTTCGCGCATTTCCTGTGCGGCTTTGTTGGTGAACGTAACGGCCAAGATGCGGGCCGGGTGATACCCGTCCGCAATCAGCTTGGCGATTTTAGTCGTAAGCGTTTTGGTTTTGCCGGTGCCGGCACCCGCCACGATAAGGCAGGGGCCTCCGTCGTAATTGACGGCTTCCAGCTGTTGGGGATTTAATGATTTTAAAGCGTCTTGCAAGTCCATAATTCTTCCTACTTTGCGCGGCGAATGCCGCGCTGGCTAAATTGCGGGGCGGCGTTGCGCCCAAAAAAGGTTATTTCAGCTTGAGCTGTACGAACGTTTCAATATGTTCGCTGTGCGGGAAAAAATCAAACGCTTCCACGTGCAGAATATCGTAGTGCGGCGTAAGGATTTTTAAATCCGCCGCCAGTGTGACGGGATTGCAGGAAATATACAGCACGTTTTCCACGCCCGACTCGGCCACCGCTTTGGCCGCTTTGGGGTGCATACCGCCGCGGGGCGGATCCAGGATGATCAGCGCGTTTTTGCGTTCAATGGGTTGTTGCTTTACAAAATCTTCCACTTTGGAGCAGAAAAACTGCACATTGTTCACCCCGTTGAGTTTGGCGTTTTCAATGCCGTTATACACGGCCGGGGCCACGCTTTCCACACAGGTGCTTTTTTCGCACAAATCCGCACACGAAAGCGAAAAACTGCCCGCGCCGCCGTACAAATCGTAAATGTGCTTGGGCGCCAGTTTTTTGACCACGGCGCGCACGCGGGAATACATCTTTTGCGCGGTGCGGGTGTTGGTTTGAAAGAACGACTGCGGCGAAAGTTTAAACGTTACTTCGCGTTCGGTTTTGCCGTCCGCATCCGTCAGAAAAATCTTTTCAAAAATAAAGTCTTTGCCTTTCAGCACCCGCAACGATTCGGGTGCCGCGGTGTCGGCCAGGCCCGTATTGACGGCCGCCATAATGTTGGCCTGCGGCAATACGCTTTCCACCGCCTGCACAAAGGTTTTTTCG
The DNA here is from genome assembly GCA_944325235.1 of uncultured Elusimicrobiales bacterium. GTDB lineage: Bacteria > Elusimicrobiota > Elusimicrobia > Elusimicrobiales > Elusimicrobiaceae > Avelusimicrobium. The sequence goes on from CALUZE010000077.1 coordinate 1,576, forward strand.
TTAAAATCGTCCGTCACAAACAGCACCACAATTTCTTCGCCGGTGTTTTTGCCTTCACGCACCAGCAGGTGGCGCAACACGCCGGTGTGTTTGCGCTGGTCGTAATATTCCAAATTTTCGGCTTTGGCCCAGGCGCGGATGGCGTTTAAAAGCGGGATGAGCTTATCGTTAAACAGGGCACATTCGGTAATGTCCACCGCGCGGTCCCAGCGGCCTTTTAATTTAAAGCCCAGGGCGTTTTCAAACTCCAGGGGGCGGGTTTTGTTGGCGGGGTCCTTTTTGTCGTAATCCGCGCGCCATTTGACCTGGTGGCAAAACCCCAGCTCCACTTTGTTGCGGAAGTTTTTGGGGTCGTCCGTGACCGTAACGGGGATGTCGCCCGTCCAAAAATCTTTCAGCGTTTCCTGCAGTTTGGCGCGCTTGCGGGCCACCTGTTCTTCGTAGGACAGGTTGAGCAGCGCGCAGCCGCCGCATTGACCGAAATGTTTGCACGTGATATTAGGCATTTACTTTAAACAGGCAAATATCGCCGTCTTTTACAATATAGTCTTTGCCTTCGGAGCGGATTAAACCGTGCTCGCGCAGGGCTTTTTCGCTGCCGTATTTGACGAGGTCGTCAAACGTGTACACGTCGGCGCGGATGAAACCTTTTTCAAAATCGCTGTGGATTTTTCCCGCCGCCTGCGGTGCCGTGCTGCCCACGGGGATTAACCAGCTGCGCACTTCCACTTCTTCGCCGGCGGTAAAATACGTGCACAGGTTTAACAGTTTCATCCCTTCGCGCACGATTTTTTCCAGCCCGGTGTAGTCGTTGCCGGTTTCGGCCAGGAAGGCTTTCTTTTCCTCGTCGGAAAATTCGGCGATGTCCGCTTCAAACTTCACGCACAGTTCCACAAAGCCGGCGCCGTTTTCCTTGGCGTATTTGGCCACTTTTTCGGCGTTTTCCACGTTGCGCTTTTCGGAATTGTTGCCCACGTACAAAACGGGTTTGGCCGTTAAAAATTGGTAATCTTTCAAATCTTCCGGCTCCAGCCCCAGCGAACTGACGGGTTTGCCGTTTTCCAGCGCGGCTTTGATTTCCTTCATCCGTTCCCACGCAGCCACGGCGTCCTTCTTGCCGCTTTTGGCGTTGGAACCCAAACGGTCGCAAACTTTGGTAGCGGTTTCCAGGTCAGCCAGCATCAGTTCGGTATTGATGATTTCAATATCGCGCAAGGGGTCTACGGAGTTCATCACATGGGTGACGTTTTCGTCTTCAAACAAGCGCACCACGTGGATGATGGCGTCCACTTCGCGGATGTTGGCCAGGAATTTGTTCCCCAGCCCTTCGCCCTGGCTCGCGCCTTTGACGATACCCGCAATGTCTACAAATTTGATGAACGCGGCCGTTTTCTTGGGCGGTTTGAACATTTCAAACAGTTTGTCCAGCCGCTTGTCCGGAATCGGCACAATGCCTACGTTGGGTTCAATGGTGCAGAACGGGTAGTTGCTCGCTTCCGCACCCGCGCAGGTAAGCGCGTTAAAAAGGGTGGATTTGCCTACGTTAGGCAAGCCGACGATACCAATTTCCATATACGAAAACTCCTTGGGACTAATGATAAAATGGAATAATTATATATATTTTACCATTTTACATTGCCCCCGGCCACGCCTGCCCCGCTCCAAAAGGCGGTTGGGCAGGCAAAGGGGAAACTAGTTATATTTTCCCTCTGTTCGCAAACGTCCAAAAAACTTATAATAGAGCATCACCCAAGGAGAAACCAATGAAAATACACTCTGCGTTGATAGCCAGTTTTTTATTATGGGCTCTGCCTGCCGGAGCCTTGCCCGATAACGACAGCAACCATACACTGACGTATGACGGCCAAACAGTAGCCGGGGCCGAAGAGGTAATCGCCGGACACGGCCAACAAACGGCTGACGGCAACACGGTCATCATTACAAACAGCACCATTCAAAACAACAACAGCCCGCTGCATAATTCCCAAGTGGTCGGCGGCTGGGCCGTGTACGCAAGCGCCAACCAAAACCGTATTGAAATTACAGACTCCACCGTCAACCGCAATATTATTGCCGGTCAATCCACCTATGGTACGCAAGCCAACCAAAACATTGTCCAAATCACTCAATCCAAGGTAAACGAAGGCGCCGCCTTGCAAGAAATGACTACTCTCTCTTCTTACCAGGCGGAGCACCGCTACGACGACCAAGGGAACGACACTTATGTTCTTTCCAGCATGGCGTCCGATACGGTCAAAGCAGCCGGGGACCTCACGCCCGAGTCGTCTTTCTACACTACTTACGGGGGCATGGTGGCCAATGGGGAAGCCGCCGGGAACCAAATTATTGTATCGGGCAATAACAGCGTGATTGGCAACAACTTGATGGCGGCTTATTCTCCTTATTTGGAAGCTACCCACCTGCACGATAATTCCATTACCGTAACGGACGCCCAAGTAACCGGCTTATTGGTGGGCGCCGGCAGCCTGGGAGCCAACTGGAACCCTTCTATCAAGGACCCGCTGACGGTGGACAATAACAGCATTACGGTTTCTGCCTCCCAAATTAACGACGCTATCGGCGCATACGGCGGTTTAACCACCAACGGCAACCGCATTACCCTGGTCAACTCCTCTGCGGACAACTTATACGGCGTTTCGTTCGGGCAGGATATTTTTTATTCCGGTTCGCAACCCGCCACCATTGAAAATACCGCCAATAACAACAGCGTCTTGCTGTACAATAATTCCTCCGCTTCGGGGAACATCTATGGGGCCCAAAGCCACAGTGTGCAGGCTTACGGCAACCAAGTGGTCTTAGCCGGCGGTTCCGTGGCCCAAGGCGATGTGTACGGGGCGCATGTTTCCAACGCCCGGGTGCAAACCAGCGATACTACCGTAGATTGGAACACCGTCCAAACCGCAGCGGAAAACAACACGCTTTCCATTTCCGGTTCTTCCGCTGGCAACAGTTCGGCCCATATAGCCGCCGCCAAAAACTTCAGCGGCTGGGCCAACTACAATACGGTAGACATTACGGACTCCGAAGTAACCGCCGCCATCTTGGCCGGCGGCTGGGCCGAAAACGAACGCCAAACCCTTACAGCAGAAGGGCAGCAAAACTTTTCCATTGGGTACCAGGCAGACGGCAACACGGTTTCCGCCGCGGCCAGCCAATTAACCGGCGATGTTTACGGCGGATTAGTGTCCACCAAAGACGATATCAACCCGGACGGTATCACAGACGACACGCTTTCTTCGGCCTCGTCTAATTTGGTGCACCTGGACTCTTCCACCCTTACCGGCAATGTATACGGCGGGAGCGCCCAAGGGGACTACACCACCGCCAATAACAACCGCGTTTGGCTGGCAAACACGCAAATCACGGGCAATGTATACGGCGCCCTGGCAGAAGGGGTTCACTCTTCCGCGTCCCAAAACGAAGTGATTTTGCAAAACACCACCGTTAGCGGGGACGTATACGCCTCCTCCGCCGAGCAAGGCGGAAATAATACCGTCACGCTTTCGGGCCAGAGCAGCGTTTTAGGCACCATTTACGGCGGGAACGGCGGGAACAATCAGCTGACGCTTTTAAACTTCCAAAGTGACCAGGCCTTAAGCCTGGACGGGTTTGATAAGCCTTATATTATTTCTGGGGCGGATACGTCCGTCACCTTTGCCCAAAATGTGGCCCAAGGGGAAGTATATGTGCAAGGCATCAGCGATGTAGACGGCCGCGTGATTATCCAAACACCGGACGAAAATTCCAATTTTTCGCTGCATGCCCCCAATTCGGGCGTTTACACCTATTCTTTAACGCCGCAGGCCCAAGCCAGCGGGCTTACCGGTTGGCTGTTGGCGGGGGGCTTTTCCGCCGAACGAGCCAAAACTTATGTTCAAACCAATATGGCTGCCCTGGCATTGGCCAATGCCGGGGATAATTTGCTGACTGATGCCGTCCATTCCGTCTGGCAAAGCGAGCAGGAAACCGGTTCGTTTATGCAAAGCAGCTACGAAAACGTAACACACGAAACCGGAAGCAGTGTCGATTTGAACGCCACCACCGTATTAGGCGGCTTGTATGCCAAAACCGGCAACTGGTTGGGTGGTTTTTATGCCCGCTACGCCTATGGGGACTACCACACCTCCCCCGTCCGGGCGGAAAGCTATGCGTCCTCTTGGGCGGGTGGCGTGTTCGGTGCGTGGAACGGCGTGGAAAACCTGCAGCTGGGCGCCGATGCCCGCATCGGCTGGCAAAGCACCAGCTACGGCGGCTCGGAAGAAACGGGCGCTTCGTTTGATTATGAAAGCGTGTTTACTTCGCTGCAAGCTTCGGCCCAATATACTTTTTGGCAAGACCTGTCCGCCGAAGCACGCCTGCGCTGGACGCACCTGGAAGGGGAGCGCTTAACCGACAACCTGGGCGAAGCAATTTACTTGCACGGCAGCGACAGCCTGCTTGGCACGCTAGGCGTAACTTACACCCCGCACGCCTTGGCTTTTGGCGCGTTCACCCCGGATTTGCAAGCCCAGTGGCTGCACGAATTTAATGCCAAAGGTTCCGCCACTATCGAAGCGCACCGCGTGGACGGGCTTTCCCTGCGCGGCAGCACGGGGCGGGTAAGTTTGGGGCTTAGCTACCAGCGCCCCGAACAAGGCGTATTGGCGCGCCTGGCGGGATTTGTGCAAGGCGGGCAAATGGACGGCTGGGGTGTGAAATTGGACGCCGCCCTGCGCTTTTAATTTTTCATACGCCCTGCAAAAACGGCCCGCTAAACCGCGGGCCGTTTGTTTTAGTGCACAA
>CALUZE010000078.1 GCA_944325235.1 uncultured Elusimicrobiales bacterium
AAGGCCGCAAGCACCGCCAAAATTTTGGCCCATACCGTATCGTCCTTATCCGTGGCCGTCAGCTTTACGACCGTGGACACCACAACCACCACCCCGCCAATCAAGGCCAGGATGTCATCCCAATGCGTTGTTATCCATTCCATTTTATTCCTCCTTTATTTCTATGTGCGGGAAGTCTTTTAGCGTGTTCCACTCCCCGCCCCATTCAAAGTCGCTTGCAATTTCGCCGCGTTCGCGCATGAGTTTGGCCAGTGCGTCAAAGCGGTACCACATTTCGCGAAAGCGCATCAAATTGTCCCAATCCAACGGATAAGGGGCGATATCTACCGCGTGGCTGGGCGTTTGGTTATGCGCGCTTTGCGGATATTTTAAACGGCTGGTGCCGCGTTCGTACGCTTGGTTTTGCTCGGCCTTGCCGCGGTGGCCGCACAGCACGGCAAAATCGTACTGTTTAATCAGTTCGCGGCAGACGGCCACAATATCCGGGTGACACGTTTGCAAACGCGCCATACTGGTTTTGGAAAATGCAGGCATCATTCACTCCTTGCGCGAAAATCCAAAATATGGTTTTTGATGGTTTTCACGTCGTCTAAAATAATGTCTATCTTCACGGTACTTTCGGCCAGTTTTTTGTCGTGTTCGCGCACGCGTTCTTCCAGCCGGTCCACGCGCGGCGGCAGGCCGTACATCGTAAAAAACCAAAACAGCACGGCCCCCGCCACACCGATAAGATAAATCCAGTGGTGGATTTTTTCCGTATTCATTGTTCACTCCCGCAGCACGGCGGCCCACGTTTCCAGCTCCTGCGCCAGCTCCTTGACGTATGCACTCGCACCGGAATTTTCCGCCAGCACGAGTTCCCGCACCGCCCGCGTAAGGCCGGTGCACACTTCCTGGGCCTGCACGCGCTCCTGCGCGGTGGGTGCTGCCGCAGCGGCGTTTGCTTCAATCACATACTCCGCCCCGATTTGTTTAATATGCGCGTCGTTTTGGTTGCACCAAACGGCGGCTTGCGTGTAATTTTCTTTCGCTACTTTTTGCCCGATTTCAAACATAATTTTCATCTCCTTTTCCTATGGCAATCCAACTGTTGGCTCCAGGGGAAGTCTGATACAGCATAAAATTGGTGTTGGTGATTTGTTTGGGGCCCAAAGTATCAACCGTCGGCGACACAACAGGCGCATCTACCAACGTGTTGATCAGGTTGCAAACGAAAGAGAAGGGCTTCAGAAAGGTAACCGTATGCCAACCGATGCTGTTATTGGTTAATTGTCCCCCCTGCTCCAACCAGCCGCTCTTGTACCAGCGGTACCAGTTGCCCGCGTCATCCGAATAGCTGTCCACCACATAGTCCATCGCGTCTGGCATAATGCGGTTGATGTCCGTTTGCGCGGCCTGGGTGCCGTTGGAAAGATTGGCATTCGCCTTGGCGTTGAGCGCCGTTTGCACGGCGGAGGAAGCAGCAATATTCGTCACGTTGGACAAGTCACGTTGGGCCGGGGTGCCCAGCGTGTCCACCAGTTCTTGGCACGTTTGGGCGCTTTGGTCGGCGGACGCGGCGGAATTGGCCGCGGCAGAAGCCTCCGCTTGCGCTTGGCCCTGTGCGGCTTCGGCTTGAGACGCACCGGCCGCCGCTTGCTCGGCGTAATAACGGGCCGAATAGGTCCCGTCCGCCACCGGGCCGTCCGTTTGCGCGGCCCAGTTTTGCGCCGCTGCGGCAGACGCATCGGCCGCCGCACGGGAAGCCGCCGCCTGGCTTTGGGCCGTTTGGGCCGCCCCTTGCGCACCTTCCGCCGCCGCTTGGGCCGCCTGGGCCGCGGCGGCAGCGGTTTCGGTTTCCGTTTGCGCCTGGGAGGCCTCCGCCTGGGCTTGCTGGGTTTGTTGCAAAAACTGGGCCGCTTGGCTTTGGGCGGTTTGAGCGCTTTCGGCCGATTGCTGTGCCTGCGCGGCGGCCGCCTGCGCCTGGCCGGAAGCGGCCGCGGCATCTTGTTTAAGCGTGGCAATATGGTTCAAAAATTGCTCGGTTTCCATATTGGTTTCCTGCGCGGAAACGGGGTATTTGATACTGCGGGCCACTTGTTCGTGCAGTTCCTGCACCAACAGCGTCAGCTTGTCGTAGCCTTCTTCCAGCACTTCGGCGTCCAGTTCCCCCTGGCGGATTAAATCTATTTCCTGCGTCAGCGGAGTGTTGCGCAGCACCGTCAGCGTCCAACCTGCGGCCAGCGGTTTTATATTGCTTTCCGCGGTCGGATACGTCAGCGTATGGGTGGACGGATCCAGTTCGTAATGGGCCGTCAATTCCGTTTCCACCCCTTCGGGCGAGGTAAGATACACCCGCACATCGGCAACGTTGATAAACGGGAAGTCCACATCCCACTGCGTGCTTACGCCGTTGCCTTGGTATATACGTTTGGTTATTTGCATTGAAACTGTCATGGGTTTCTCCTAAAGTTCTAACAGGTTTTTTACGTGTTTCCACGCGTCCAGCGGCTGTCCTGTTTCCGCGGCCGAAGAAAGCACCGCATACAGGAGGTCCTGCCGGTCTTTTTCCGACAGATTATTTTTCCGGCTCCACCGGTCCATTCCGCGGCAAAGCAGGCGGCTGTCTGTATCGTCCTGCCCGGCTTGACGGGCGTGGCGGACGGCTTCTAAGCGGCAATACTCCCGCGCGGAAAGCTGGCCGTCGGCGTAGGCTTTGGAAACGGCAGATGCGTCGTCGGAAAAATAGAGCCGGGTAAAGGTGTTTGCGTGGGGAACCGCCGGCGTGAACAGCTCCTGCGCGGCGCGGCGGGCCAGGGGCAGCTGTTCGCCGTCCAGCACGCGCTGGCGGTTGACGGCCACGGCCGCTTCGTCCGCATTGGCGGCTTGCAACAGCAAGCGGTACACCTGCGCCTGGCGGGTGTGCAGGCGGCCTGTTTCGGCCTTGTGCAGGGTATCTAGCGTGTGGCGGGCCTCCGCCGTAAACGCGGAGTCCTTTTCCCCGGCCAATTGTTCCTGCGCCCACTTAAAACGCTGCGGAAGATTTTCCCCCGCTTCCTGTGCGGACCGCGCCCATACGGCTTGCGCGTGTTTGTCCGCCGCCGAAAAAAGAATTTTCTGTGCGCATTCCCTGCGCTGGGTTTCCGTCAGTTCAGGCGCGTATTTTTCAAATACGTCCTGCGCCACCCGCGCTTGCCCGGACGCCAACGCCTGGCGTACACAGCCGGCGGCCGTATCCGCCCGCAAAGCGGCCGAAGCCTGTTTAGCGGCTTGCGGAGCAGCACCGTCTGCCTGCAAGCGTTGCTCGTACACGGGCAACTGGGCAGACAAGTATGTTTCCAACGCCCGGGCCGAAGGCGCCGTGGCACCCACTTGCCGCACGAGGGTTTCTTCCTGCGCGGCCAGCTGCCGGCGCTGCTCCCGTTGGGCCTGGCGGGTTTCTTCCTGCGCGGTGCGGCGTAAGAGTAAATAGTCGCGCGCGGCGGGCGTATCCGTTTGGTCGGACGTAAAATGGGCGGCGGCAAAATTGTCCAAATCCTGGGCCGAAACGGCCCCTTTTTGGGCGGCCGTATCGCGCACCGCTTGCCATAAATTTGCCCGGAGGGATACATCCTCGTCGGCCCGTGACGAAGAAACCTGTTTGTCGGTTGGTTGCGAGGGCTCCGCGTGTTCCGCGTCTTTTTGCCGGGCAAAAGGGGCCTGGGCGGAAACCGAATCCATAAACGCCAGGGCATTTTGGGAAAATTCCCCAAACTCCTGCAAGGTGTTTTCATACGCCTGGGGCAGGCGGGTGGGTGCGGGGGCCGTGTCGGACACGGACGGCGCCCGGTAGCGCTCTTGGCGCCGGTAAGTAGGGACTGTCGGCATTTCTCCTCCTAGTTAAATAAACTCAAAATGTTGTTGCCCAGCTTCCACCACGAGCTGCGGTTTTGGGCCGCCGTGCGGTATTGTGCGGCCGTTTGCGTCAAGCTGTAAATGCGCTCGGCGGCCGCGAGGTCGTTTTCGTACAACGCGTCACGCAGCGACTCCTGCAAGGTTTCATGGTCCAGCGACGCGTTGAAACGGCTGTTTTTGAGCATCGTTTGCACGGTGGCCGAACGGCTCGTCAGACCCGAAGCCGCCAACGCCGTCTTTTGCGACGCGGCCGTTTGGCGGTACGCATCGTAGAGTTCCTGCCCGCGCTCGGCGGCGGATTTAAACAAATACGTGGCCTGCCGCTTGGCCGCTTGGGCGGTGTAGTCCGCTTGGCGGTTTGCGTCTTGCGCGAGGGAATTGTAATAATCCGTTTCGGACTTACGGTCCCCCAATAACGAGGCGGCTGTAGAAACCACCTGTCCGCCTGTTTTTAAAATTCCTCCCATATTATTTCCTCCTGAAGGTGAAACGTAAAAACCGGGCGGAAGGCGTTTGATAAAAAGTCCCGTCAAACGTGCCGCCCAGCCGACGAATAAAACGCAGCGCCGCCGCGTAACGTTCGTCGGCAAAATTGTACAGCAGGGCATATTCCGAAAGTGCCGCGGCCACAAAACGCCGCGCCGTGCGGAAAAAGGTTTTGGGTATCTTGGCTACGGAGTTTCCCGTCAGCAGCCACACGCAGGCGCGGTTCCCCAGCCAGCTATCCGGCGCCAAGCCGAAAATAGCCGCCGGTTGTTGCCGATACGTCAGCACATACGCATGCGCGGAGCGGCGTACAAATTGCCGCAGTAACTCGGCCGGCACTTGCCCGGGGTGGGAAGCGGCCAATTCGGCCCGGTCCGCCGGGCGCAGTACGCGCGCCAGCAGGGTACAGTCGGCCGCTTGGGCGGGGCGCAACAAAATAGCGGGATTTTGCTTCATAAAAAGTTATAATAAATAGACTCAATTAAATAAGGAGAAACGAATAAATGATCTGGTTAACACTCTTATTACTGCTGGGAATTGTAGCCGTGTATGCGGTATTTTTCCTGGTGTTTAAACTCATTTGGATACTGATTAAAAAAGAAGGCAACAAATGGCCGCTTATCTGGGCGGGTATTTGCACGGTGCTGTTTGGCATCTTCATCAGCGGGGTGACGGCTTGGGGCGTGTACAAAGTTGTGTCCCCTTTCCGCGGCATGATGAACCGCTATTCCGCCAATCCGGCCCCGGTATTTGGCGAACACGTATACACGGACCCGCTGTACCGCTTCCAGCTGGACGTATTTGACGGAATGGATTTTTCCGAATGGATGGAATGGGACGATGTGGACGTGAAACTGGGCGTGGATACCAACGTGTTTAAAACCGCTGCGGACCGCCCCACCCAGGACGGCAGTATGCTGGCCGCGGTGTTGCTGCGCCAAAACGATATTGACGTGAACGAAGAACACCCGCTGGAAGATTTGCGCCAATGGTTGGTGTCGGCGGGCAACTCCCGCAGAGTGCAAATTCTGTCCCAGGAAGATTTCACCGTAAACGGTCTGCCGGCTATGTTTATCACGGCGCAAGCCTTTGGCAACCGGGGCGAAGTCATTCCCGTGTGGATGACGGCCATGGCTGCCCCGCACGGCCAAGTGTTCTACGTGGCTACGTTTGTGGTCCAACAAACCGGCCAGGATAACGAAGAAGCCGCGGCCAAGGCCAAACAAATGGCCCTCAGCCTGAGGCTGGAAAACGGCGAAGCGCTGCCGCTGCCTGCGACGGAACCGTTACCCGCAACGGAACCGTTGCCTGAAGAAAAATAAACCGTCTGGTTTTGCCGGGGGCTTCCCGTTGGGGAAGCCCCCTTTTTTTGGGTACTTGCGCTAGACGATGCGGCAGATAAACGCCAGCAGCGTCACGGGCAGCGGCTCGGTCTGTTTGAACAGGACCGACGGCGCCAGCGAATGCGTGCCGGAGAGGGTTAGCACGTAATCGCCCGTTTGGAGCGCAATGGGCTCGTTGAAATTTTCGCGGCTGCGCTGGATAATCTCGTCCATTTGGGTTTCTTCCGTGCCCACGCGGCCGCCGCGGCTGTCCAACATTTTAACGGTAACGGACACCACGCGCCGCCGCCTGTCCAGCGCGGTGCCGTCCGCCCACTCGGCCGCGGCCGGCAGGGTTTGCAGCACCGCTTCATAGGGCAGACCCGCGTGCACGCACTTCATCGGGCGCGGCAATTGGATTTTGCCTCCTTGCACGACGACGCCCTCCACCGGGCTGCCGTCCGCCAACAGGCTGACGGTTTTGCCTTCCAGGTGCGCTAGTCCGTCCAATTCCGAAAAAGCGGTATCACTCTTGCGCGATACGGCGCTGTCCAAAAACAGCTGGTCCTGCGGCTCCTTGCTGGCTAGGCGCTGGGACAACCGTTCAATCAAATATGTTCCGTCCCGTTCCACCACGCACCACAGTTCGTCGTAGCCGCGGTTGGAAATGGTGCAAATGCTTTTAAAA
>CALUZE010000079.1 GCA_944325235.1 uncultured Elusimicrobiales bacterium
GTTGGACCAGGTAATTAAAGAAAAAGAAGCCGAAAAGAAAGCCGACACCTTCCAAATGGCGCAAGCCGCCGCCGTGGGCGCGGCTGCCGCCGTAGCCGCGGAAGAAGCCCTGCACCACCAAGAAGAACCCGCCAAGACCGAAGAACCGGCCCCCGGGTTTGAAACGGTGCAAGAAGCCGCCGCGGAACCCGTGCACGAAAAACAAACGTTAGATTTCACCCAGGAACAGCAAGAACCGGCTTTGTCTATCGCGCCGGACCGCCGCGAACCGGAAAAGCTGGAAGAAGTAAAACCCGCGTCCGAAATGCCGGCCGACAAACCGGCCGAACCGGCCCAACAGCCGGCCCAAAACCATACGGATTTGCCTTCGCTGGACGAAAGCATCCCCAATCCGACGGATAAACCGGTCATGAGCGAAGCGGAAAAAGAAGAAACCATGCAAGAGCTCGTGCCGGGAGCCAAAACCGAAAAGCCCGAAGGCGTCATCATTACGGATGCCGACCTGAAAGAAGCCTTTACGGACCGGAGCTCCAGCAACGACCAATCGGTAGAACAGCTCTTTGGCATTGCTTCGCCCAGCGCGCAGGCAGCTCAACCGCAAACAGAACAGCCTGCCGTATCGGACGAAGACGCGCACTTGCCGCAATTTAGCGACCAAACGGCCGATAAACCGCTGCCGGTAGGCAACCCCAATGACTTGACGGAAATTGAACTGAAAGAAGGTTCCACCTATTTGATTTCCGACTTTGTGCCCCCGGCCCAGGCCAATTCCAACGCGTTGCCGAAAGAATTGTCCGGCTTGGACGCCAACCACCCGCATACGGCCAGCCCGGCGGAGGGCACCACCACGGACATCCAGGAAATGGTCTCTGCAACCAAGCAGGAAGAAAAACCGGCCCAAGAACAAAAAGCGCCCGGCGACGTGACCGTATCGCAAGTAATTTTGGAAAACACCATCAAAACCAAACGCGGTGCCACGCTGGACATCAAAACCGTACCGATGGTGCCGGAACCGGCGCAATCCGACCGCTTGCACCTGGACAATATGGAAGACGACATCAACACCCAGCACGATATGAAAGCCGCCGACGTAAAAGCTCCGGCCAAAACGACCAAAGCCATTTTGGGCGTCTTGGTAACGGTGGTATTGGCGGTGATCATCTATGCAATGCTGGCGTTTATGAACTTGATTCCGACGCAGTTTAATATCTTCTCGTCCAATGATAAAGCGTCTGCGGAACAAACCGCCCAGCTGGAAGAAATGCTCGCTCCGTCCGACCAAACGGCCCCGGCCAACGCGCCTGCCCAGGCGGCCGCGGCTGTCAACCCGATGGACGCCATTTTGACGGAAGTCAAAAACTTCCGCCTGGCCAACGGCTACACGCTGCAGCAGTTTATTGAAGCCAAGCACCCGGCTGCCCAGAACTTGATTACGTGGGAAATTTCCACCGCGGTAGACCCGGATAATTACTCCGTCTTGGTCAAAGTGCCGCCGGAGAATCCGCAGAGCTTCAAAATTTCGTACCGCTTCAACTACAACACGGTAACGAAAGCGCTGGACCCGACCATCTCGGACGCGAAAAACCTGTTGGATTCCGTGGCCCAAAGCATGGGCACGATGCCCCAACAGCCGCAGCCCCTGCCGCAGCAGCAGGCGATGCCGCAACAAGCGGCTCTCCCGGCGCAACAAACGACCGGCACCCGCTGATCACGGACATTCACCCTTGAAAGCCCCGCCGCCCGGCGGGGCTTATTTTTTGCGTAAATTGGGCCGGCAGAACTTGTTGCACGGAAAAAGCTTCCTCGGGAAAAATGTGGGCCTATCCAAAGCCTCCCGTGGCTCGGCACAGTGTGCATTTGGCTTTGTACGGCCAGGGACATATACTACACAGAAAAAAACGAACCATAGGGCTATTTTCGCCCCGCTAACGAGGATACACAGCACCCGGGTAGCACATAGGAAAAGACCTTCTTTGCACCCGTACAAACCAAAACGAAACCACGCATTTCCAGGGGGTACTCGGGCCGAACAAGCCAACCGCCATACAGGGGAAAACGGACGGGCTATCTTCCCCCGTTCAGCTGGGGGAAAAACCGACCGGCGGTTTCAAAACCGGTGAGAAAAGGGAAAACCAAGCGGACAAACAGTCGGAAGGATAAATCGGAGGGCAAAAACGGCCCCCAAAAACATCGGCCCCGTTTCCACGGGGCCGAAAAAACAGTCAAACGGAACAACGCATTATTTAACGGCGTTTTTGGCGATGCTTTCCAAAACATGGAACGTCTTTTCCACCCAGCCCAAGCTCAGCCATTCGTACGGCCCGTGGGGATTTTCGTACCCGGCAAAGATGTTGGGCGTAGGCAATCCGCGCAGGCTCATTTGCGCGCCGTCCGTGCCGCCGCGCGCCTGCGTCAAGCGGTACTGCACGTGGTTTTCCCGCAGGGCTTCTTCCAGCAGTTCCATGGCCTGGGGGCGTTCTTTCAAAATTTCGCGCATATTGCGGTATTGTTTTTTGAATTCAATTTCAATTTTGGCAGCCGGATATTTGCGGCGTTTTTCTGCTACCAATTCTTCCAGCATTTTTTTGAATTGTTCAAATTTGTTCAGGTCGTGTTCGCGCACGATGCCTTTTAAAACGGCCTTATCCAATCCGCCTTCCACGTCTTTAAACAGCACAAAGCCTTCTTCGCCTTCGGTGGTTTCGGGCAGTTTGTCTTCCGGCCAAGACGACACAATATCCGCCGCAATGCGCACGGGATTGGCCATAAAGCCTTTGGCCGAACCGGGGTGGCAGGTCTTGCCGATGATGCGGATGGTGACGGTGTCCGCGTTAAAGTTGCCGCAGTCAATATCGCCCAAGGTGGCGCCGTCTACGGTGTAGGCAAAGTCCGCGCCAAATTTTTTGATGTCAAAATAGGCAATGCCGGTGCCGGTTTCTTCGTCAATGGTAAACGCGGCCTTGATGGGCCCGTGTTTAATTTCGGGGTGGGCCAGCAGGTATTCGGCCAGCGTCATAATGGTGGCAATGCCGATTTTATCGTCCCCGGCCAGCAGGGAGTTGCCGTCCGCGGTGACGATATCGTCCCCGACGCAAAGTTTCAAATTGTGGTCGGTTTCGGGGGAAAGGAACATCTTTTTTTCGGCATTGATGGTGATTTTGCCGCCGTCATAATTCGGGTGCACTTGCGGGCGGATGTTGCTGCCGTTATAGTCGCACACGGTATCCATATGGGCAAAAAAGCCGATGGTGGGGGCTTTTTTATCGGTATTGGCCGGGAGTAGGCCGGTCACAAAGCCATATTCGTCCACTTCCACGTCGGTAAACCCGATGGAGCGCATTTCTTGGGCGAGGGTATGGGCAAAAGAAATCTGGCTAGAGGTGGTGGGGGTTACGGTGCTGGCGGGGTCACTGGTGGTGTCCACGGACACGTAACGAACGAAACGATTGTATATTTTTTCTTGTAAAGAATTCATAATTTCTCCATAAAACCTTAATTTTATTATACAATTTATTATTCTTGGACTTGGGAGGATTTATGAAAAAACTGCTTTTGCTTTTTACCGCAGCCGCCTTGCTGACGGCCTGCGCGTCCGTAAAAGAAACCGAAAATATGGCCGATTGCAAATTTGCGCTCAGAAGCGTGGAACTAACCAATTACAACTTGACCTCGTTTGATTTTGACGTCATCATCGCCATCACCAATATGAACCGCAAAGAAGCGGCCGCCTTAAAACGCTTTGAGGGGGAACTGACGGTGAACGAAGAAAAAATGGCCGATATTTCCCTGGCCGATATCCGCATTGAGCCCAACTCTACCAAAAACGCCAAGGCGCGCGTGAATGTGCCGATGACGGGATTTAACAGCAAGCTGTTGGGGCTTATCAGCATGGGCAGCGGCACGCTGGACTACCACCTGACGGGCACGATGTATTTTGAAGGTCCCTTGGGCACGGAAATCCCGGTGCCGGTGGACATTGGCCGTATCGGCAGCTACAATTAATTTTTATCCGCAAAAAAACGCCCCGGACGAAATCCGGGGCGTTTTTTATAACGTGTAACGATTACATCAAAATCAGCCGCAGCACATACGCCGTGACCAGCGAGAGCGACAGCGTCAGCGCAATCACTTTAAACGTATCCTTCCAGCCGCTTTCGCGCAGCATAACAAAGAACGTCGCCACGCAGGGCAAGTACATTGCCATAAACACACACGCCACCACCAGTTCCTGCGGCGGCAGGTTAAACGGCTGCAACAGGGCGATGGACACGTCCTTGCGCAAAAATCCCAAAATCAATAGAGGCGTCGTTTCGGCCGGCAAACCCAAAATGTATTCCACAGGGTAGCGCGCCAATTTGGCCACCCAGGCCGTCACGCCCGAAAGCTGCATCAAATCCACAAACAACACCCCGCACAAAATCAGCGGCAGCGCGTCGCCCAGGTACTCTTTCATCCGAATCCACAGCTTGCGCAACAGCGGGCGCCACTGCGGGATTTGCCACGAAGGGATTTCCATAAACAATTCCGGCGTTTCGCCCTTCATCAGTTTGTTGAGTACCATCCCGGCCAAAATACCGTTTATAAACAAGGCAAAAAACACAATCAGCATGTATTTCAGGCCGTAGGGGGACAAAATGGAAACAATCATTGCCGTCTGCGAGATACACGGTGCCAGCACCAAAATCAGCGCCAGCGCGATAATGCGTTCCCGGCGGGTTTCCAGCACGCGGATGCCCATCACGGCCGGCACTTTGCAGCCAAAACCCAGCATAATCGGCAACGAACCGTACCCGTGCAATCCGATTTTGTGCAGCAGGCTGTCCAACAGCACGGCCAGGCGGGGCAGGTAGCCCAAATCGCCCAAAAATCCCAGCAACGCGTAAAAGGCCAGCACATACGCCATTACTTCAATCAGCGCAATGTGCAGCCCGTCGGTCAACACGCCAAAGTAATCCATTCCGCCGTCGCCCAGCAACAGCATGCCCAGGGCGTTATCCTTAATAGGCGCAAACAAATGGTTCAAAAACGGCAGGTAGTAATTTTCGTACAGCGGGTCCAGCAGGGAAATAATACCCTCACCCACGAACCGCACCAGAAAAAACGATAAAATCAACACCAGCAGCGCAATCGGCAGGCCGGAAGCCGGCGTGGTTGCCCAGCCCTGGAGCTTTTCCCAGAACGAGGCGTGTTTGTGTTTAACCGTCTGCACTTGGTGGATAATTTTGCCGATGGCGTGCCATTTGCCTTCGGGCGTGGGGGGAACGTGGAAAGAGCTTTCAGGCGTTTTGCGCGCCGCAATGCGCGAGGCTTGGTAAGCCAGTTCTTTCAAGCCTTCGCCCGTCGTAGCTACAGCCGCAATGACGGGGATCCCCAGCAATTTTTCCAGCTGTTTTACGTCAATTTGTATCCCTTTGCGCTGGGCCTCGTCAAATTTATTAAGCAGCAAAATAACGGGTTTTTTAAGCTGCATCACTTCCAGCACAAAGTACAAATTGCGCTCCAGGTGCGAAGCATCCGCCACGCAGACGATAAAATCGTACTCCAGCTCTTTAAACAAATTGTGCTTGCGGCCTTCAATTACCCATTCTTCTTCCAGGCGGTACAGGCCGGGAATGTCTATAATGTCGTAGGCCTCGCCGTCAAACTGGGTTTGCCCGTAGTTTAAGCCCACGGTTGTGCCCGGAAAGTTGGACGAAATAATGCCAATCCCCGTCAGGCGGGAGAAAATCAAACTTTTCCCCACGTTGGGGTTGCCCGCCAACAAAAAGGTATTTTTCTTGGCGGCGACTAAAATCTTTTTAGCGGTTTCGCGGCCGATGGCCACTTCCGTGCCGGACACGCTTACCACCACCGGGCTGGAGCCCGGCTTGCGCGTGATAAACTGCCCGCGTACAATCCCCATCGCCGCCAGTTTTTCGGTCATTTTGGCGTCGGTATGGATCTCTTTCACTTGGGCGGATTGCCCCGGTTTTAATTGATAGAGGGAACGGGAATTATCTTTTTCCATAAAAGTTAGTTTTTCCTTACTTTTATATTTTACCATAACCACCCTCCCTTTACAAGCCCCCCGTTTCCGACGATAAAACCCCGCCAGCACACAAAAAAATTATTTTTTGTATAATTTATGTACAACTTTTACCAAACAGGAGATCTCAACTATGGCTTATAAAGTAAACCCGGATGTTTGCGTGAACTGCGGTGCTTGCGAATCCGCCTGCCCCGTCAGCGCGATCAGCGAAGTAGACGGCAAAAGACACATTGATGCTTCCAAATGCATTGAGTGCGGCGCTTGCGCCGGCACCTGCCCCGTGAGCGCGATTGCTCTGTAAGTTGGAACAACCGTTCTGAAAACCGCCCCGCAAAGGG
>CALUZE010000080.1 GCA_944325235.1 uncultured Elusimicrobiales bacterium
CACCGAAGAACCCAAAATGAAACCGCATTACGAGGCGGTGCGCCAGTCGCTTTCCCGGGTGTTTGAAGTCCCGGTGGAACGTATCAGTTTTAAATCAAAAAGCCACGAGCACGTGGGCGAAATCGGCCGCGGAGAAGCGGCCATGTGCCAGGCCGTGGCCACATTAAAAATAAGGAGCAGTCTATGAAGATTCGGATGATTACCATTTTATTATTGGCGGGGTTGGTGTGTGCGTGTAGCACGACGGATTACCGCTCGCGCAAAAAAGTAACCCAAGGCATTGATTATTCCCGCTATCCCGGCAACGAAATTTATTACGAATTTACGTCCGATATTCCGATGGAACCTTCGGTTTTGGGGGAAGTTACGCCGACGACCGAAGAAACGCCGGATGAAAATGCCGATTTTACGTCCGAAAATATCGCCAGCACGTACGGCAACTATGGTGACGTGGTGGTGAACGTGGCGGCGCATAAATTTAAACTGGGTTCCTCGGCCTCCCGCAGCGAAATGGCCGTGTTCCAAAAAGCGTTGGACAAAGCCTATTCCGTAGCCCTTCGCAAGTATCGGCCCGTCGGGTTTACCTACGCCATGAGCAGTGTGGGCGCGGTCAATCCGCTTTCGGATATTGAAGTGCGCTGCATGCTCAGCGAGCAATCCGCCAACGACGTGGGCCAAGCAACCTGCAAGTTGTTTTTTGACACGATTTCTTCCACCTATGTGGAACTGATGCAAGAGGCGAATAAATGATGTACTTATACAATACCGCTACCCACCACAAGGACGAGTTTAAACCGCAGAATGAAAAACAAGTAACGATGTACTGCTGCGGGCCGACGGTGTACAACTATGCGCACATCGGCAATTTGCGTACGTATATTTTTGAAGATTTACTCTCGCGCACCATTCGCCTGCACTACCCGCTTAAGCACGTGATGAACGTGACGGATGTGGGGCACTTGGTGTCCGACGCCGACGACGGCGAAGACAAAATGGAAGTGGCCACCGCGCGCGAAGGCAAAAGCGCGTGGGACATTGCCAAATTTTACGAAGCCAAATTCTGGCAGGATTACGATGCCCTGCACTGCACGCGGCCGACCATCATCAGCCGTGCGACGCAGCACATCCCGGATATGATTGCGCTGGTAAAAACCCTGGAAGAAAAAGGCTACACGTACCGCACTTCCGACGGAATTTATTACGATACGTCCAAATTTCCCCGCTACGACGCCCTGGTGGGCCATGCGCGCATCAGCGGTTTGCAGGGCGGCGCCCGCGTGGAAATGAGCGACGAAAAACGCAACCCGACCGATTTCGCCTTGTGGAAATTTTCTCCCAAGGATAAAAAACGCCAAATGGAATGGGACAGCCCCTGGGGCGTCGGATTCCCGGGCTGGCATATTGAATGCTCGGCCATGGCCATGAAGTACCTGGGCCACACGCTGGACATCCACTGCGGCGGCATTGACCACGTGACCATCCACCACACCAACGAAATCGCCCAGAGCGAAGCCGCCACCGGGCAGAAATACGTGAATTATTGGGTGCACGGCGAATTTTTGATTTTGCGCTCGGGCAAAATGTCCAAATCCGGCGGGACGTTTGTGACGCTGGACGTACTGAAAGAAAAAGGCTACGAGCCGCTGGCGTACCGCTATTTGTGCTTGGGCGCCCATTACCGCACGCAGCTGGAATTTTCGTACGAAAGCATGGACAGCGCCGCCAAAAGTTTAAAGAACCTTCGCGCCCTGTGCGCGCAGGCCAAAGCGGCGGCCGCCGAAAAAGCCCGGGAAACGGATAACTCCCGCGCCTGGAAACAAAAATTTACCGCCGCCATGGAGGACGATTTAAACGCGCCCAAGGCCCTGGCCTTAACGTGGGAAGCGGCCCGCAGCGCCGAACTGACGCCGGCGGAAAAATTGGATTTTCTGCAATTTGCCGATACGATTTTGTCGCTTGATTTGTTTGCACAACCCGCGGCCGCGGAAGTCCAGCTGCCCGAAGAAGTAAAAAAACTGCTGGAAGAACGTGCCCGTGCCCGCGTCGCCAAAGATTGGAAAAAATCCGATGAATTGCGCGACGCCATCGCCCAAGCGGGGTACATCGTAAAGGATACGCCCAAAGGGCAGCAAACGGAGAAAAAATAATATGAAACGAGTTCCTGCCGAGTTTTTAAAACGCATCCCCAAGGCGGATTTGCACGTGCATTTGGACGGGTCGCTGCGGCTGTCCACCTTGATTGATCTGGCCAAAAAAGAAGGCGTAGAACTGCCGGACTACACCGAAAAAGGCCTGCGCCAAAAAGTGTTTAAAGACAAATACGAATCGCTGGTGGAATACCTGAAAGGATTCTCGTATACGGATGCGGTGATGCGCAATGCCGAAAACATTGAACGCATCGCTTACGAACTGGGGCAGGACGCCATTGCCGAAGGGGTGCGCTACCTGGAAGTACGCTTTGCGCCGCAGCTGCACGCCAACGAAAATCTGACCGCGCAGGAAGCCGTGCGCGCCGTGGTGCGCGGGCTGGAACGGGCCAAAAAGGAACATAACACTTCCCCCGCGGTAAAGAAGGGAGAAGATTTGGAATTTTATTTTGGCGTGATTGCGTGCGCCATGCGCAATTTTAACCAAAATATGTCGCCTTATTACGCCACGCTAATCAAGGCCCTTTCCCAGGCGAGCAAGAGCGAAATTGTGTCGGTTGCGTCGCTGGAATTGGCCAAAATGGTGGTCAAATTGGCCAAGGAAGAAAAACTGCCCGTGGTGGGGTTTGACCTCGCCGGGGAAGAAGCCGGCTACCCCGCGGCCGACCATTTGGCGGCCTACCGCTACGTGCACAAACATTTTATCCGCAAGACGGTCCACTCCGGCGAAGCGTACGGACCTGAATCTATTTTCCAGGCCATTACCGATTGCTACGCCAACCGCCTGGGCCACGGGACGCACCTGTTTGCCGCGGATATGATTAAGGACAAAAAAGTCAAAAATAAAGAAGAATACGTCAATTCGCTGGCGGACTATATTGCCAGCGAGCGTATCGGCATTGAAGTCTGCCTGACGAGCAACCTGCAAACGCTGCCGCAGATTAAATCCGTCAAAGACCACCCGATTAAAGAAATGATCAAACGCGGTCTGCCCGTAAGCATTAATACGGATAACCGCCTGGTTTCCAATACGACGGTGACCAAAGAAATGGACCTGCTGGTGCGCAACGTACCGCTGGCGCCCAAAGAATTAAAAAACATCGTCATCGCCGGGTTTAAGAGCGGATTCTTCCCGGGGAGCTACGTGGAAAAACGCCGCTTCGTGCGCAAAGTGATAGACCGCTACAATGCGTTGGCGCGGGAATACGGCGTGCCGCTGTACTGATTCATTGTTTTTCCCAACAAACAGCCCCGGTTTTGCCGGGGCTGTTTTTATTGATCCTTGTGGGGTTGTGGTACAGCCTACTGTGCGAAGCGTTGGAAAAGAGGAGCCTTGGAGTAAAAGAGGATATCCTTTAGGGCTTGTTTTGTTTTTTTTTTTTGATAAACTTTGGCTATGAACAAAATTTATCAAAAAACCGGCCCGACGAGAAAAAATGCCGGGTTTACGCTAATAGAGCTATTGGTGGTCGTTTTAATTATTGGGATATTGGCGGCAGTAGCTGTTCCGCTGTATCAACGGGCAGTGGAAAAAGCGCGTTTAACGGACTTCATTCAAAAAATGGCATCATATAAGAAAGCCGCCGAAGTATATTACATCGCCAACGGTTCATATCCGACGGATCCCTCCGGATTGGATATAGAAGTATTTTCCGAATGTCGGAAAGTGAGAGGGAACGGCATGGATTTTTACTGCCCGGATTATCGGGTGGATGCCAATATTAGCCTGACGGGAAGGATTTATGTGGAGTACTGTCCGGGAAAAGCTGACCCAGCCGGCCCTTGCCCGTCTGGGTCAGTGAAAATTATAGCCAAATATCCTTTGGAACATGCCGAAAATCAAACCTGTTCGTGTTGGGGGGATACGGTGCTATGTAAAATGCTAAATGACAACTTATGTCCTGGATGACTCTTTTTACAAACAGCCCCGGTTTTGCCGGGGCTGTTTTATTTGCGGGACAAGCAGAAAAATTTTTGTGCATTTGCGTTCGTAACTTTTTAAAACTTTGCCAGTGGATAATGTTTCCCTGCCGCAAAGGGACCCGGCCGCGCTTCATTTGGTTCTTGTAGGAATTAAATGTTTGACCATTTTCCACAAAGTCTTTTTAATAAGGCCTTTGCGGGTGGGCATTTTTTGTTCGGCCGTTTCGTACACGGGGCGTGCCTGCGGGAGGGGGGCTTCCCCGGCTTTTCCGCCTTCCAAGGAAATGCGCTGGCTGGGATAGATGCTTTGCTGCCCCGTTACCAAAAAGCTAATCACGCACGCCACCGCGGCGTACGGGGCAATTTCCGCCCCGAACAGTTCTATGGCCATAATGCTGGCGGCCAGCGGGGTGTTGGCCGTGCCGGCCAGTACGGCCACCAGGCCCAGGGCGGCCAGGGTGGCGCTGTCCACGCGCAGGAAATCGGCCAGCATGGCTCCCGCCTGCGCGCCCACAAAGAAAATCGGCGTCACCACGCCGCCAATGCCGCCGGCCGCAAAGGTGACGGAGGTGGTAATCATCTTGTACAAAAAGCCGAACGGGGAATCCGGCGGGTTGCCGCTGAGTACACTCTCTATGCCGGGCATACCGAGCCCCAAATACAGCGGGGAAATAAAGTATCCCACCGCCACTAAAAACAAGCCGCCGATGACGCACGCCCAAAACAAACGTGTTTTGAGTATCAAATAGCGGAAGACGACGCGGACAAATTTGGTAATTTCAATAAACAGCACCGACACCAACCCGAAAAACATACCGGCCACAATCATTTTAAGAAAGAACTGTTCCGAAAATACCGGCACAAAGTGCAGCGGGTGATAAATATAATCTACGCCTAAAAACGAGGTTACCTGGAAAGCGGTTATCCCGGCCACCAGGGAGGGGAACATCACTTCGTAAAAAATATGCCCGGCCCACAGCACTTCCAGCCCGAACAGCGCGCCCGATATCGGCACGCCGAACACGCCCGCAAAGCCCGCGCTTACGCCGCAAATCATCATTTTGCGCTGGTCCTGCGGGTTCATGCGCATCAGCCGCGCCAGCAGCGAGGATACGCCCGCCCCCACGTCGGCGCAGGGGGCTTCTTTCCCGGCGGAACCGCCGGTGACCATCGTGACGATGGACAGCGTAAAACCTTTAAAAATGGAAATAAACGAAATCGGACGGTAGGAATTGATTTTGTTGATGACGGCGTCGGTGGAATAATCGGTATCGCGTTTGGCTACTTTGCGCCCCAGCACGGCTACGCCGTAAAGCACAAACGGAAGACCCAGGTAAAAAAGCGGTATGCCGTTGCGGTAAGCGATGGCGGCATCCAAAATTTTTAGAAACAGGGCGTCCAGTACGCCCACAATCAGGCCGATGACGGTGGCCCAAAAGAACCATTTGATAATGCTGATTACGCTGTTTTTGTGTTCATCAAACATAGTAATATCTTACTAAATTGCCTGTACGGACACAAAAACATCTTTCCGCACGCCGGGAAGGACCATTTTTGCTATACTATATAGGAATAAACCGGCTTATAAAACAGCCGGAAGCATTTGTAATTTTTCAGAAGGAGAGTACGTATGGATTCGTTTATTTCGTCCGTCATCACGCTGGCGCTGGTTATGGATGGTTTCGGCAATATTCCGCTGTTTATTACCGCTTTAAAAAAGGTCGCCCCGGAACGGCGCAAAATCGTACTCTTGCGCGAGCTGGGTATTGCGCTGCTGATTATGATTGCCTTCCTGTTTTTGGGCAAATGGTTTTTGCGCGCGTTTGGCATTCACGAGTATTCGCTGAGCATTGCGGGCGGGATTATCTTGTTTATGATTTCAGTCAAATTGGTGTTCGGCGGAGGGGAGGAAGACCCCAAAAGCGACCCCAAAGAAGACGAACCTTTCGTCGTGCCGCTTGCCATTCCGTTGGTGGCGGGCCCGGCGGCGCTTTCCATGGTGATGATTACGGCGGCGCAGCAGTCCAACAAACTGCTTACGCTGGGCGCGGTGATTGTGGCGTCGCTGATTAACTCGGTGATTTTGATGTCCTCGTTCCCGCTTAGCAAATTGCTGGGCAAGCGGGGGTTAATTGCCATTGAACGCTTGACGGGTATGATTCTGATTTTGATGTCGGTAGATATGGTGATGGGCGGAATTTCTTCGTTTATGAGCTTATAGCGGCGTGCCCCAAGGAGGAACCATGAACCAACAAGGGTTT